>CBFGPN010000081.1:0-16252 GCA_965650675.1 uncultured Cellvibrio sp. | reverse complement strand
TACCAATCTGTATTCGCGTAAATTTCTGGTAGTGATTTCGCCAAATTCAAAACTACAAATAAATCCATTAAATTTTCTTTTATGTTCGTTTTTTATTGTGACGGTACAGGACTTACCCAATACATCTTCAGGAGAAATTTCATAATTTTTGGATAATACCGAGATATGAAACTGAAAGAGATCTGACACATATTCAGTGCCAGAAAAGCTTGAAGGGAGCAAAGTACCCTCTTCAAAGGAGAATTCGCTAATCTCAAGAAAACGATTTGATTGTGAATAATCACTCATATGTTAAGCCATCTTCCTCTAACAAAACCAATCCAATATTCGTGGCATTACCGAGGGTTCCCTGAACACTGTGTTGGCACTAAGACATATAAATCTTTTTAACTACCCAATCACGATTCCCTGAATTACAAAACCTGGAATCTTAAGCAACAAGGGGGCATGAAGCCCCCCAGATATAAACCCGATAGAGTTTATTATTTCTTTTTCGCTGTAGCGAGATCGTAACCAACGATTTGTGGACTTGCGCCCTTGTTGGTGCCGTCAAAGTTAAGGTATTTAACTTCAATAGCGGTGTAGCTGAGAGAGATGGATTCTGTGGGAGTGTCATCACCACCAGCAGAAATTGAATAACCAGACACCATACAGTTAGTCAATGTATAAGTCAGGTATTCAGTTACTTTATCTGTACCGGTTTGTACAAATTTGATTTTTACTGTTTTACCTTCTGAAGCACTGGTAGCTTCCAGGAAAATGGAAGTACAAGAGCTATCCATCATCTTGGTCATGGTGATTTCACTGCAGCTTGGCGCTGTAGCTTCACGATTTGCGCAATTACCAGTTTCCATAGTAATTCCGCGACCCACACCAAAACTGAAACTGTTAACAGAGAGGTGATCTTTGTATCCATCTGCTGTTACGTTTCCTTTTATGCCTTCCCATTCAATATATATTGCCATTTTTGTCTCCTATTGGACGTTAAAAAATTCAGTTCAACTGGCACCTTAAACATCTAAGGCGGAACATCGGTCAAGCCTCTCGATTCTGTCGAGCCATTTGAATGCTAACTTATTTCACAGAATCAGACTAGTGACTACCTTGCTTTTTACATAAAAAAAGAATCAGTGCACACTTTGACGTCATAAATCTTAATCGTTTCTTAAAAACTACTCTGCAAATCAAAATAAACTTTAATATCTTCCGAATCATCTTCTTCATCATCAATAGAAGATATTTTATCAGTCATAGGTGCAATAACCGCTAAACTCCCTCGAGTATTACGCCCGAATTTAAGCTTGAAACCAACACCCACATCAGAAAGTGTTGCTTTTGTTTTGGTGTCATAAACCAATTTTGGAATTAACTCTCCACGTCCATAATCAGCCAGGAGATAAGGCTGGATATATTCACTTATACGCTTCCCAAATAAATCACTGAAAATCCAGTCAGTACCAAGATATATTCCTGAATCCGCGTAAAATTTATCGACAGTATATCCCCTAACCATGTTGGGACCGGCAAGACTCAATTGATTCACTGATGACAGTGGATCATCAGCATATTGCCCAACCATTCTGAATAAAAAACGCGTTTCTGATTCTGTAAAAGGAAATTTTAAAAAAGTTAACATAGTGTAGTTAACATTTAGTGAGTAGGTATCTTCAACAGAATCAACACCTGATACCTGTCCAAGCTCATCTAATTTTGCACCCACCATTCTCACTCCGCCCTGATGCAACACACGAGACTTTTCATTCAAAATATCAAAGTTATAACCAAGAACCAGATTATCAACCGACGTTTCCAGATTAAACGGTGGAGGCTCAACTCCTGACGCATTACTACCAATAAGCAAACTCAAAACTGTATCAATATTTTGCATAGTGAGAGTGATGGAATGGTTTCGCGCCCTTGAGCGGCGCAACGCATAACTGAGCCCTGCTTCAGCCACTTCCGACTCACCTTCTATATCAACCGACACCCCCGTATTGGCACGCCCCAACACATAACTATTTTTGGAAATAGCGATAGTGGCAAGTGTCCGGGGGCTGATGATGTTGGAGTTGTATCGAAGAGATCCATAAGTTGAACTACCCGGATCCCGGGAGTACAAAACACCCAAATGCAATTCATCCTGAAATGTTGTTGGATTGTGGATTAACACATCTGCATAAGCGCGATACTCCCCACTTTTCGAGGAACCATGGTTATCCAGACGAATATTGGAGGAAATCAGATCCTCATTCATCACGTTAACATTCAATCTACTATCGCCAACCTGACTGCCAGGCTCAAAATAACCCTGAACATTGAGACCGGGTAAATCGTTTACCAGATAGAGCTTTTCTTCCATACGCTCCGCAGTCACCGGCTTCCCCAAATCGTTTTTAAAATAACGCTTGATTGACCTGTCTGAATAACGCTTGTTGTTTTGTGCTTCAACTTCACCCAGCTCACCCAACAACAGAGTCAATACAACAACGCCGTCACGAACTTTTTGTTCCGGCAAATAAGCCTTGGCAAGAATAAAACCCTTTTCACGATAGAAATTGGTAATTGCATCGGCAACGTTTTCTATCATACCCAAGGTAACACCACGTGCACGCCTTTGCTCACGAATCAAAAATACCAAACGTTGCACTTCAACTGTTGAAACGTGTCTGTCTTTCGTTTCAGCTTCAATGTCAGCAATCAAATCTGACAGCTCGCTTAACTCTTTTATGGTGTATCCCGAGTCAAGCTGCTTGCCTTCCTGCATCATGTCAAATCGTATGGACTCAACCAATTTTATAAGTGCAGCGCGAGTGATACCCAATTCAGGGTATTCAACTATGCCTTGTAAACGAAATTCTTTTACATTTAATCGCGGCCCTGATTCCGGATCAGGGTCACGTTCGCGAACACCGGGAATATCCATATCCAACAACTTGGTTTCCTGTTCAAACTCGGGAACCTCTTCAATTTCCGGCATATCCAAAAAACCTGCCTGCACTTGTAGAACAGGTAGCAAGGTAATGCCCAAACACAACATCCAGTGATTTATATTTTTCATACTCAAAATAACTTTGATAACAATTAATATCAGAAAATAAAATGAAAGAAGCTTTCTAATTTTTCAAAAAAAATCAGGTACTGGATCACCATACCCGACCCGAATCAACTTTATTTAGCTTCATTCAAGCTGGCTGTAACAATTGTCCTCAAACAATTATTTAAAAGCTGGAATACCCATCGGATAAAATAGACAGTAATGTTGATTGTTTTCACTACAACCCCAACCATCGTCAGTATTTTCTTTAACAGCATTTCAATCCATGACGCAATTTCTTTGGAAATCTTCACAGCTTTCTCTAGCGCATATGACAGTAAGTCCAAAAAAGTGGCTCCGACAATTAATCCCAATTCAATCACTATCCCAGCTGCTTTTAAGATATAACCAATTGCCTTGCCCAAATAGTTAAGACCCGACATAGTCAAACCCATATGACCAGCCGTTTTTAACCATCGAAGGATATTGCTGTCAGCCTCCAGGTTTACCAGCGTAGGATAACTCACCAAATCTTCCCAACTTCTGTCTCTTATTGAAGTTGCATAATTTGCAAGTTTATGTGCAGCAAACGTGTTATAGGGACTATTTTTGATGATATAGCTTGGACCAGGTTGCGGGACATGAACAAATGGCCACAAAGGAACCAAACTGACAAAATCATTTTCATGATGAATGCGGTAAATATTGTTTGGTTGCAAATTTTCAGTTAATTTTTTTGCAAATGGGTTATAGCCAATTCTCGGACTTCCATAGGTATATAACTTTACATCGCCATGACTATTGTGATGAACCCAATCCGCCGTTAACCCGGCAACAGCTCCACCCAAACTATGCCCGACGCAATGAACCATTGCAGGGCGTCTGTTATTTTTCGCAATATAATTTGCAAAATATTGCTCAAGAAATGGTTTGAATTCCTTAAACACACGATTAAATCCAGCATGTACAAACGAGCTGCTTTCACAGGTTTGAATACCGATGTTTGCATCAGTAATCCAATCCGCAGGCAAATCCGTTCCTCTTATAGCAATTAATAACTCCCCATTTGCCATACCATCCTGTTTACCCTCAACAATCAAACCAAAACCACTTTTAACTTTTATGAAGGCACCGGTCTTACTGTTGAATTGTTGCGCAGCATCTATATTAAAATCCTGAACCAAAGTTGGACTTGCCACAAAACGCTTCTGTGCGGGCACAATACCAAGCTTTAAATCATATACAGCTTGAGCTGCAACCAACACTTCTTTAGGTGTTAACACTTTCATTTACTTCTCCTGAATATTATTTTGCAAAGTTTCACCCGGGATCAAACAGATGCCCCAAATAACGTTTAACTCGCCTTCTTTTGTCACTCTCGTTGAGTCCTTATTTGTCAACTCACAAGTCAACACATAAGGAATCACGTCTTTTCCTGCATTGATGACTGCAGGTGAATTCAACTCACCATTAAAATCAAAATTACGCTTGGATGTCCCCAAAGCAAGATACTGCTTATTTTCATATTCAATATTAATAGTTTGTCCAATAACTACCTCAAACGGCGCATGCTTCCAAACTGTACGATCATAAACCGCTGGCAACAAAAAATTACCATTTGCATCAGTAACTGTTTCGCTATTTAATTTTTCATCACGAAAAATAACTTCTCTTGTAACCCTGGCATTTGCTACAGGCTTTCCACTGAGGGTAACCACTCCCTTCACCTCCGTAGCCAAACATACTTTAAAACCAAATAATGACATAGCAGATACCTGTAACGTGATTGTCAAAAAAATTAAGCCCATGCAGATCGACAGGCGAGTAAAGAATCTATAGTTGTTTGTTTTCACTTATTCAATTTTTCCACTGTTGATTTAATTAGTTACGATTTAGTAATTAGTGAAAGAAACCTGATTCTTTCTTTTTTCTTCCTGGTCATCATCGTACAGCTGGTCTCTGGGTAAACGTATTGACACATCATCGAAAAAGTAATTTCGCACATTGGCAAATACGGCAGGATCAATTTCAGTGACCTCTTCCACTTCCACCATTTCTTCACCGCTGGCACCGATTAACCCTAACAAGTCAATTTCCAAAGAGCTGTTAGTGTAATTTACCGGCGGTGTATCAAACGCCCAGAAAGGTTTATAAGAGGTTACTGCCACAATATCCAGACTATTTTTGACATACACTACCAAAGGTCTGCCCACACCGACACCACCTTGAGGTGCAACCAATTGAGCGTTCAAGGCAACTATGTCAGGCGCATTGCTGCGCGGCCGCCCTGTAGCACGAATATTTCCAGCTTCAGCAAGGACAATCAAATTACCTATCTCATAATTGGCATTCACCAAACCGTTCGACAAATTAGCATCGGCTTGTGCGATATCAAAGGTGCGATCATTATCATTATTAAAAATAATATCGCCCAACACAGTTTTCACTGACACATTACCGTTGTTATACAGCTGATCAATTTGTAATGCTTTATCGTTAACAATAGCAACATCACCACCACCATTCCCTAAAGCAATTTCATTGACAGACATTTCCAGATAATGCTCACCGATCACCGAGTTTTGATTTCGACCAATACCTGCATTCGCTGTAATTTCCAAACGATTCCCAATAAAATTCACAACCGTATCATTAGTATCAACAATTTCACCCGACGTTGCTTTAACAACAATCAGGCCTGTTCCCGCATTTACACGTTGAACGTTAATATTGTCACCTGCAGTCAAACGAACTTCACCCAGAGTGTTATTGATTTCAGCACCGGACATCATGTTGATATTATTCACTGTATCCAGTGTGATTATGCCTCCTGCAGAATTTATTCTGCCCGATTGCTCAATATCACCGGCAACAGAATCCAAATCAATATTGCCCTGTACATCCAGCACGCCACCACCACCCACTTGCAACAAATCGTTAGCCGATGCCACCAAACTTGCAGCTGTCATATTGCCAGTTACACGCAGATCGCCGCTCACGGATTTCAATTCAAGACCTGCTGTTGCTGTAACAGCGGCACCCACATCCAGATCACCATTGGCAGAAAGCACAACCGCATTGCCTCTGACAGTATTGTTCACATCAATAAATTGACCCGACACGCCCAAATCTTTTGCTGCAGTGATAGATGAATTGATAATCACATTACCCGTTTGACCATTCAGCACCAAACTATCCGCAGTAATTCCCGAGTTCACAGTTAAACCCGTAGCATTGACAGTGAGGCCAGATGTTGCTGTAATTTCACTATTTAAATTTGCAGCAGTAGCACCCAATACATTGAGAACACCACTGCCAATTTTCACTGTTCCATTCATAACATCAAGCGTCTGACTATTAGTTGTCAATGCACCTTGCATATTTACTGTGCGCAATACCAACCCATCAATATCTGTCACGCTGATATCCGTCGCGTTATCAATAAAAAAATCATTAAAATCATTGTTTGCATTCAGAAAGCTTGCATTGCCATTGACGGCCAGCGTCGTATTACCATCCACCGTCACAATACCTGTTGCGGTCACCGCGCCACCTGATGACAACCCCAGATTTCCACCTGCATCAAGGCTGGTAATGTTGGTCGCTACAGAATTCGCGAGTGTAATGTTGCCAGCCGCATTAACAATCATTGCGCCTGTAAAAGTATTTTGTTGATTTTCAAGAGAAACATTATTGGATTGACTTGCCATGATGACAGGCCCCTGAGCTGACAAAACGGCGGTACTGTTTATCGAGCCTTCTGCAAGTAAATCGACCGCACTGAACGTTTTCAATTCTGCAATATTCACAGCATTTTCTTCATTCAGATAAATACTGCTACTGATATCACGCAAAGATAAATTTTCAGCCGAGATGTTAAAACGCTGGGTTGCACTGCCAACAGCAGCAACTGAATCCAATATCAAATCTCTTGCACGCAAAACTGCAGAATTATTATTTGATGCAACAGAAGCAGCTTCTACAGTGACACTACCTCCAGAGAAATCGACGTTTCCTGCGATCACCAAGGTATCATTACTGCCGAGATTACTTTCTGATAACAACAAATTAGTCTTGGTGGTGTAATTGACATTCAATGATGAATTGACATTGAAGAAAGCATTTTGCATAAGAATGGAATCCGCTGCACTGCTGCCATTAATCCGCAATGTTTGTGCAACTACATTATCATTAACGTTTGCGTTATTACCTACCAGGAAATTTAATTGGTAATTATTGGTTGCATTTGAATAGACAAGTTGCGAATAACCGTCAGCACCTGCAGGACTATATGCAGCTTCAGTAATGTTGGAACCTGTAATCAGAATTTGATCGCCATCAGTTGAGGTTCCACCATTGAATCTTGCATTGCCGTTTGCAGCAAGACTTGATCCTAGCGTCAGGATCAAACTGTCATCGCCATCATCGCCACTTAAAAGACCAGAAACAGATCCTGAAGCCACATTAAATACGTCATCACCGAGATTACCGTTGATAGCACCCGTTACAGCACCGGATTGCAAGAAAATAATATCGCCGCCATCATTTCCATTAATGGTTCCGGAAATTCCGCCGCCGGAATTTATCTGGAAGATATCACTTTCATCACCGCCATCCAGATTATTAAATCCCGAAAACAAAATACTATTCAACGAACCGCCATTCACTGTATTTAATGTCCAGGTGTTGGTTCCACTGGCAATACGTAAACGACTATTGGAATTATTTCCCACATATTGTTCAATATTGTTGTAACCATTGGTGCTGCTGATTTGGATATCAACACTTGCCAAGGCTGCAAAATTGACTGTATCAATAGCAGTGCCTGTACCGCCGTCAATAAAACCATTGTTACTCAAAGCACCTGAAGCACCGAAAATAAAATTATCAGCGTCAGTACCACCATATAAATAATTAAAGCCTTCGAATGAAATTGTTCCGAATGTTGTATTAGCGAGAGTACCGGTATTGCTCGCCGTAATATTCCAGGTATTCTCACCATTCTGGATTCTGAATGTACTATTGGTGCCGTTACCTTTATAACCTTCAATATTAAAATAATCGGCAGTTTGGCCAACCGTAATATTGACTGCAGTTAACAAACTCAAATCAACAGTGTCTCTGCCATCAACCGCTTGTGTTCCTCCATCAAGCGTTCCTGTTAAATCACCTGCCGCAGTAAATCCAAAGGAATCATTTCCTGCACCACCAACAAGATTGGAAACACCGGAGAAATTTGTCACTACACTTCCGTTAGTAACACTTCCCATATTCCCGCCATTTACCAACCATGTCGTGTTGCCCAATAAATTACTGGTTAACGTATTCCTTCTTGATCCACTATTGTTGAGTGTTAGGGTCTCCATGCCAGCAAGATAATAATCGCCACCCGTGAGTGTTGTTGAAGTCACATCGGGTGCTAATACAATATTTAAATCGGAATCAATTTGCGTTGAATTAAAAATATCACCGCCCAATCCACCCTGCAATCGATTAAAACCCTGAAAAGTAATTGTGTTGTTTAATGTACCTGTATTGGTACCCGTAATTGTCCAGGTACTTCCAGTTTGTGCTGCAAGCGTATTAGTTAGACTTCCGATGTAATTATCAATATTTTGAAATCCTGTTGCACCAACAGTGAGCGTGTAATTATTCAAGGCACTGATATTGACTGTGTCATTTCCATCACTGCCACCGTTCACAATCACACCTGTTGCTGGCGCCGATGTAAATGTAAAAATATCATTACCTGCTCCACCGACAAGATTTGACGCAGCAGTGAAATTAACCGTTCTACCGGAATTAACAATGTTGCCTGTGTTACCAGTCACGGACCATGTGGTTTCACCGGATAAATTACTTGTAATGGTATTGGTCGTTGCAGTATTCAGCGTCAGGGTTTCCATATTCGCCAAATAATAATTACTGCCTGAGGGCGTTGCTGATGTCATATCGGGAGCCAACACAATATTTAAATTGGAACCGATTGCTGTCGAATTGAACGTATCGTTACCTGAACCACCCAAGAGTCGGTTAAAACCCTGGAATGTAATGGTACTGTTCAATGTGCCCGCATTGGTGCCTGTAATTGTCCAGTTGGCTGCCGATTGTACTGCAAGCGTATTGGTTAAATTCCCTATGTAATTATCAATATTTTGAAAGCCGGTAGTGCCTACTGTCAGGGTGTAATTATTGATCGAGCTAACATTGACGGTATCATTTCCATTTGAACCACCATTCACTGTAAATGATGCTGAAGGTACAACACTGAAATTAAAAGTGTCATTCTCTGCACCACCCATTAAATGCGTGACGCCGGTAAAAATAGTAGTTTCACTTGCATTAACAAAACTGCCGTTTCTCGCTCCAGCTACCGTCCAAATACTTTCGCCAGATAAATTACTGGTCAATGTATTGCGTCTGGATGAGTCATCATTCAGTGTTACAGTTTCCATATTGGCAACAAAATAAGTGCTGCTTGCGGACACTACACTCGCTGACACATCAGACACCAACACCAGGTTGATATCGGAACTCACAGCAGAAAGGTTCACTGTGTCAATAACACCAGCACCTGTATTACCATCAACAACACCTGTGATTCTTACATTATTATTAAAAGTAAAATTATCAACGCCCGTACTACCCAACAATCGGTTAAAGCCTTCAAAATTAACAGCGCCCAGAATGTCGTTATTGACAGAACCCTGATTGTTATTGGTAATTTGCCAAGTGTTGGTTCCTGATACAGATCTCAAAGTACTGTTTGTATTATTTCCTATTATGGTTTCAATACCCGTGTAGGCGCCCGAACCCAGCGTTATATCCACTGCAGACAACGAACTTAAATCCATTCTATCCTGGCTATTTTGATTACCTCCACTGATGTAACCTGCAAGAGATCCCGCCGTAGTGAAACTGAAAACATCATCACCCGTTCCACCAAAAAGATTGGATACACCGGTGAAATTAACTGTTTTACTATTATTGAGAAATGAGCCCGCATTGGCATTATTGATTGTCCAGGTAGAATTTCCATTCACCTCACTAATCAGATTATTACTCACCGATGCAGCAGTATTGAGATTTAAAGTTTCAAGATTCGCAATATAAATATTACCCGCGACTAATGACGCAGGAATATTATCAACAACAACCAAACTCAAACTATTGGCAGCATTGGATAAGTTGAGGGTATCGCTCCCACCATTGCCGTTAAAAGCCGATATTGCACCTCCTGCTCCAACAGTCACAATATCGTTCGCATTGTTATTACCTTGTAAAATTGAAAAATTACTAAAGCTTGCTTGCTTTCCACTAGTCGTTACAGTGCCAACACCGTTGGAAGTAACACTCCATGTACTATCTGTGGCATAGCCAATCAATGTATTTACAAAACCTGCCGGGCCCTGAAATATTTCAACTCCGGATAAAGTCAAACCACCAAAAGAAATACCTTCAAGATTTATGGTTAATGCAGAAGCAGAAGTTAATTGCAATTCATCTGTTGTGTTGGAGCCACCATTCAAAGTTCCATTTAAAGTTGAATTGGCTGCAAAAGAAAAAGTATCTACCGCAGCATCACCAGTCAAGGAATCCATGTTGGTAAATACAAGATCAACGACAGGAGACGCCGTGAGCCGCAGATTGCCATCCAACGCGTCAATACCATCGGTAGTATTGGATGATGTAATTGACCAGGTACGCGCCTGATTGTCAGCAATACTTAAACTGTTAACCTGGTTTGATTGATTACCTGCATTGACAATTTCAACTCCATTAAAATTTCCCAACACAGCATTTGAATTATTTCTTAAAACAAGATCTATCCCCAACACACCATCGAGGCTTGTTGCACTCCAGTTAAATTGAGTGCTTAAAGTTGAGCTGAGGAAGCTAACAGTATCCGTACCTGTTCCTCCAACGAGGGTGTTGCCGTTAAGCGTTCCTGATCCGGTAAAGTTAAAGGTATCGTTTAAAATTCCACCCTGTATTGTTCCAAAATTACTAAAACTATAAGCACCTAAAGTACCGGAATTACTACCATTAATTGTCCAGACATTATTAGGTGTATCAGGGCCCAATAATGTGCTGAGCGCATTACCAACAAAACGTTCAACGTTGGTAATACCAAATGCAGATGACCCGAGTGTAATTGTCTGCGCAGTGGATACCCCCGAAATATCAATGGTATCTTCATCACCTGTTCCCGCATCAATATTGTAAGTTCCATTTGTTGTCAGATTGAAAATATCACTGCCTATTCCACCCACCAGTTGAGTAAAACCTGAAAAAGTTATGCCATTTACATTTCCGGACAGTACGCCTAATGTCGATGACAAATTTCCCCAGGTTGTCGAGCTTGTTCCGCCAGTTAAAGTGCTGGCAGTTGAATTACCAATAAGTGTTTCAATTGTATTAAATTGATTGGTTGTAACACTGACTGTTCCAACATAAGTTGAGAAATCTACTGTGTCTCTGTTACCTGCTCCACCTGAATCACCATCGCCATTGATAGTGCCAGCAAAAATAGATTTAACATTAAAAATATCATCGCCATCATTACCTGACAGGGTACCTGTGTAATTTTCATTGATATTAAAAGTATCAATACCTGTTCCACCGGTTACATTTTCAATACCCGTAAAACTAACACTGCCTAAAGTTGAATTGGTTGTGGTATTAATTTCCCAGGTGTTGGGAGCATTCGGGCCGGTAATAGTATCGCTCTCTGTACCACCATCAATAGTTGCCGTAATTCCGGTAGCAATCATATTAAAAGTATCTGTACCCGCATCACCATTTAACATCAAGTTACTTAATGCAGTACTAATACTGAAAATATCAGCACCCGCACCACCATTAACAGTCAAATCTCCATTCGCTGTTAATCCTGATGAAAAAATAAATTGATCATTCTCACCCGCTCCATTAATCGTCAATGCCCCCGTCCAGCTTGCATTTTGATTAAACGTAAAATTATTGGCGTTATCACTACCCGTAATTGTTATCAAATTAGTATTTAATCCGGAATCTATTTTGGCGATATTTAAATTATTTGCAGCGAAAATGTTTACTGCGCCGTTGGCGGTGACATCGAGATTGCCGGTTAAGATTAAATTATTTTGGCCGGAGGTGCCGAGGGTGAGGCTGTTGATATCTTTTAAGGTTACGTTTTGTGCATTGAGAATAGTAATAGAATTTCTAAAATTGTTATCATTATCTAAAGTAATATTACCTGTAGTGGTAAGAATTGTATTACCAAGACTCAAATTTCCCACATCTGTAATGTTACCACCCGCAGTTAATGTTAAAGTTGCAGAGGTTCCAATATTAAAACCACCCAACACAATTGCATTAGTATCATTCAATATAACATTGTCGGCATTAACAACATTTACTTGATTAAAATTGTTGGCAGCATCTAAAGAAATCACCAGACCGTCGCCCAAACCATCTTGAGCGGTTAGCGTAGTAATGCCCGATGCTACGCTAATCACTCCAGAATCCGTAATCGCACCACCCGCACTCAAATTAAAATTACCACTTAATGTGGATGCCCCCAACTCTATAGCATTAGAGTCAACAATCGTTGCATCTCTAGCTGCGATAGACAAGGTTGTAAAATTATTAGCACTATCAAGCTCGATATCAAAACCTGTCGCTGTAAGTGTTGTGGTTTTATTTGCACCTGATACAGTAATGGCGCCACTATCGGTAATACCTTCCGCTGTCACATTAAAGTTTCCCGATATAGTCGAAGCACCTATATCAATTTCATTATCATCAATAATTTGAACATCGTTAGCAGATGTTATGATTATTTTCTTAAAATCATTACTCGTAGAATTTAATGTAATATTATTTGCACCACCTACAGAAAATGTTGCCTCTGCATTATTCGTAGAGAATATTATTGCTCCCGAATCTGTTAGAGCACCGTTTGCGGTTAAAACGAGATTTCCTGACAAAGTAGATGTACCAAGATTGATTCCATTTGTATCGGTTATCCCTACATCTCTGGCGGCAGTAATTGCTAAATTTTCAAAATCATTTGCTCCGTTTAGAGCAACATCCTGACCAGCAGCATCAATTGTCGTCGTTCCATCAACATTCAGAACTGAGTTAGTTCCCTGCGTAATCGCTCCCCCAGCTCTTAGAAGAAGATTAAGATTACCCCCCTGATTACTGCCATTACCATCAACAACACTTCCGTTCAAATTTATGTTGGTGTTCGCGTGAAGCGTTAATGTAGCGTTACTATTTTCATTAAAATTAATCGTTACGCCATCAAGTAGAGTTATATTTCCTGCGGTTGCCAAATCCGAGCTGGGACCAGTTTTAATGTAAACATTCACACCTCTTCCAAAAGCCCACTCGATTGTTCCATCATGAATTGTTGCAGTACCATCGAGGTTGGAGTAAAGGTCGGCGATGCCATTGACAACTGTATCAGGCGCAACCCCAGGTACACTTACGGCCTCGTTACTGCCTGAGCCGGATGTCTGTTTGCTACCGCTAGCAATTTCAATATTATAAGGATCAATCAACCAAGTCCCACCGACACCATCTGCAGAACGAGCTACAGCCAATGGCACATCACCAATTTCAAAACCTTTTAATCCTGATGTTTCAATAAAACCACCGTTACCACTTTCTGTTCCACCAAAAGAGGTTAATTCACCATAAATACGTGCAGTATCTTTAGCAAAAGTAATTAATTTTCCACCATTACCATTTAAAGATGCATCCGTATGAATCTGTGACTGCTGATCAAGATAAATAAAATCAGCATTGCGAATTAATGAATTGCTACCAGTTTCATCACCACCAATTAAAACTTCACCGCCACCATTGACACCCGTTGCATCCACTTTTGCGTTGCCCAGCAGACCAACATTTTTACCTAAAATTTTAATATCACCCGCGCTACCCGATTCAAGCGCGTTGGCACTGGTTACACTACCCGTCAATAATTCGGTTGTAGTATTGGAATGAAGCTCAATATTTCCTGTTTGTGCAGAATTATTTGTACTCGCCAAAATTTGGCCGGATGAGCGAACATTTTCACCGATAGCAACTATCTGCCCCGCTTGTTGGGCAACTGCATTTTCCGACACATCCAACTTGCCAGTATTAACAACATCTGCCCCTGCACCCAAAGTAAAACTGCCATCTTCATGTACGACTACACTGCGAGCCTGATCATTAATTTTGATCGCTTGCGTAAAAATTTCACCACTTACACTAGCAGACAATAAAATTTGTCCACCCGCTGCATTAATATCACCCGAGTTGATAACAGCTGCATCAACACCTAATTCCGATTGCAAAATTTCTTTAGTAACTTTAATTCCCATCAAACCGGATGGATCAAAAGTCACAACAGCATCTTTTCCTGCTGCTAAATTTACACTGCCTAAATTCGCAACAATCAAACCATCATTTTTAACTTGCTTGCCAAGTAAACCTACCGAACCACCGGTTGCCGCATTAATCAGACCACTATTAATCACTTTGCCTTCTGCATTTTCCAACGCAGAAAATGCAAAATCACGATTCATAAAATCATTGGGATCAATATCCAAACCCGATGCCAACAAGCCACCGGCATTCACCACAGAATCTTTACCAAAAATCACACCATTGGTATTCACTAAAATAACTTGTCCATTGGCATCAATCTGCCCTTGAATCACTGAACCCTGGTTACCCAAAATACGGTTAAGCGAAATGGAAGAAGAATCAGGCTGAATAAATTCAACTCTTTCATCGGAATTCAAATTAAAGCTCTGCCAATCAATCGCCATCAAATCCGTCGCTTGATTAATGGTTGTCGTATTACCATTTTGATTAATACTCCCCGCTCCACCCACCACAGTGCCACCTTCCGGCCCTGCATAAACCGGCGCAACACCCGCTGACAAGATCGCACTGACCGCCAAAGGTAAAAGGCGTTTGCGAAAATGTGCAGTGGGCATTTTTTTGTTTCCATGTTGTGTGCGGTTTGACGTGTACATCATGTGACTCCGTAAAATTTGAAAAAATTTAAAGCACTATTTTGTTTTGATAATCTGACCAAGAAATATTCCATCATCGTCATCTCCCACTTCGAGTTTTATGTGTACATCACTCAACACTATGTGATGCCACAATGCCCATTAAAACTAGGGCCTTGTGGTGAAATAAAACCTGTTTGTTTTCTGAGTTCCCATGACCAATTGAACATGTATGAATCCTTGATTGCCTCGTTCATAAATCACACCAAACTCTTCTTTTCAGCGGCAGATTTTTTTTGCCAATTAAACGGAGGAAATTCTTTAACAAGCGACGCATCTTGCAACCCAGCAATTGCTTCCTGCCGTTGAGCTTCTGCTTTAGGTGAAAGAATAACTTGAACGCTGCTATAAATTTGATCAATAAAAGTTTGAAAGGGTTTGGGGTCTATCCATTCGTCTATTTTAGGCTTAGGCTTCAACTCAGTTACAACCAAATCTCTTTCAACCTCACATCGCAAGATAAATACATAGTGTTTATGAACAGGAAAAATTAAATAAGAATGATAAGGCATATTTGTATACACCTTCGGATCGGCACGAACTTCAAATCGAACAATAGAAAGTTGTTCGTTTTGAATACACCAATCAAAAGGGGCGTGCCATTTTTGATTGTCACCTCCCGAAAACTGATCACTATATGTTTTGGTTAAATAACTTGAAATGAAGCCCTCTAAAGCACGCGGATGAAATAAGTTGAGACCGTCTGTTCTTTGTGCCGGTTTATAAAGAGCACCGAAAAACTCAATAGAGCCCATTGAACCTGTAAAAAAATCTCCGTAAAACTCATAAGCGCGATAAATAGAAACTTTCATCAGTAAGGGGTAGTCACCGTCCCAAGGGGACATCCCGTACCCTTCCTCCAAATCGTAGAAATTGGGTGGGGACACAACTTCTACGGGGACAGAGTATCGATTTCGAGGCACCTTGAGTTTTATTTGAGTACCACTAAGAGAAAAAGAATGCGAAGGTGCCCACCTAAAACTGGGCCCCTTGGAATTGACAAGTCCAGTTTGCTGCCGAAAAGTCCAAGGCAAATTAAACATCAAAACTTCTCCTCAGCAGACTCATAAAGGTCAGGCAGCATTGCTTCAGCCATTTTAAGGCCAAGTGGCAAACCTATGGTTAACGCTACCGTTAGACCAGCCGGCAATACAAAAAC
>CBFGPN010000080.1:0-16252 GCA_965650675.1 uncultured Cellvibrio sp. | reverse complement strand
GTGGTTTTTAGGGCAGACCAATAACCATCGTATTTTTCAAAATCAGAATACAAAATCAATTGTTAGCAAAATTTTCAAGGATTGGGGCTTTGTTGATTTTGATTTTAAAGCCAAAGGCGGCAAAACCAGAGAATATTGTGTCCAGCACAATGAAAGTGATTTGAATTTTGTATCCCGGTTACTTGAAGAAGAGGGTATAGCCTATTACTTCAAACATTCAGATGATAAGCATCAGTTAGTCTTGGTTGATGAGAAAAATGCCTACGATGAAGTTACAGAAACCAAACTTCAATATAATCGTGGATCAGCAACTGAAAGTGCGATCACCAAATGGGATCACTCTTATAAGTTCAAAAAAGGCCAATGGACATTAAACGATTTTGATTTTAAACAACCTACGAAAAGTTTAATTGCGAATGTGGCCTCAAAAAGCAAATTTGCAAACAATTCCAAATACGAACATTACGAATATCCTGCTTATTACAATCCCGAATTAGCCGATCTTGGGAAAGAACTTGTTAATGTTCGTCTTGATGCTGAAGAAGCATTAAGAAATGTTGTTAATGGCGGCAGTAACTGTGCAACTTTCACAGCAGGCGGGCGCTTTTCTGTAGACAGACACACCACCAATAGTGAAAAAGGTGAGTACATTTTAGTGAGTGTCTCTCATCAGGCGGCTGATTCAACTTACGATATGTTTTCCAGTGGAACCTCAAGTTACGAAAACTCTTTTGTTGCCATTCCATCTGATGTGCATTTTCGTCCCAAAGAACGGCATCCGCGCAAGCGCATGCCTGGCCCACAATCGGCCATAGTGGTTTGTCCAGATGGTGAAGAAATTGATGTTGATCAGTATGGTCGAATCAAAGTTCAATTTATTTGGGATCGAGAAGGTAAGTCGAATCAGGACAGCTCCTGTTACATCCGTGTTATGCAAACCTGGGCGGGCACCCAATGGGGGGCGTCATTTATTCCGCGAAAAGGCCATGAAGTTATCGTGAGCTTTTTGGATGGTGACCCTGACAGGCCGATTATCACCGGTACTGTTTACAACGGTAAAAACCTGCCACCATTTGAATCCAAAACACAGAGTGGTATTCGTACCCGCTCAACTAAAAATGGTACGGCGGCTAATTGCAATGAATTGCGTTTTGATGACAAAAAAGATGCAGAGCAAATTTACATTCATGCAGAAAAAAATCTTGATACTGAAGTCGAAAATGATGAAACCCATACGGTGGATCATGATCGAACCAAAACCATTGGTAATGATGAAAACTCAACGATAAAACATGATCGAAATAAAACCGTTGATAATAATCAGACCGAAACCATTGGAAAAAACAAAACAATTGATGTAGGAGATAACCACACAGAGACAATTGGCAAAGATATGTCCCTGAGTGTTGGCAAGAATATTTCAATCGACATCAATGATAATCACACGGAAACTATCGGCAAGAATATGACGATCAGTGTGACCAAAGACCTGAAAGAAACTGTTGAAGGTAAATATACTGAAACAGTTACGAAAGAATACGCACTGAAAGCAAAAACCATCACCATGACAGCGGATGATCAAATTACCTTGAAGACGGGCTCTGCCTCTATTGTGATGAAAAAGAACGGTGATATCACCATTTCCGGCAAGAACATCAATGTGAAGGGTTCGGGAAATGTGGTGGTGAAAGGTAGCAAGATTACTAACAACTAGAGTGAACTATGGACATGGCATCTTTATTGGATTCTGCCAGCCAGGAGCTTGAGCAGGTTAACACGCTGGGCGTTGGTGAAATTCTTATTGCCAGACTTGATGCAATAGATGAGTCTGGCCGTCCGTTGGTAAGCGTTTCGCATATTGCTGATTTTAATTTACGTCCTGCGCTCGCGACTGTTCCTGTCTCGCCACAACATATCGGCCGGCAAGTTGCTTTAATGTTTACCCAGGGAGCTGTTTCCCAGCCTGTTGTGATGGGGTTTATCCATTCTCCTCTTGATCAGGTATTGGATGTTGTGTTGGCAACGACAGAATCTGCTCAGACAGGTTCAGATGAATTGGTTTTTACCGGGAATTTACCTGAAAGAAAATCTGATGATACTGAAACCTTGCATATCGATGGGAAGCGAATTTTATTGGAAGGGCGCGAAGAGGTCGTCCTGAGATGCGGTGAGTCCAGTATTACACTCAGCGCTAATGGAAAAATTTCGATTAGGGGAAAATACCTGTTGAGTCGATCATCAGGGGTTAATCGCATTCTGGGTGGTTCTGTTCAAGTCAATTGATGTAACACCTTAATCATTACGACCAAAAGATCATGCTTCAACTTAAAAATAATACTCCCTTCATTACAGGATTTGCGCTTTTTCCAAATCTGGACGGCATTGATACGCTTTTTCTCATGGTAAAAGCAACCTTTGTTATTGGAAATCAATGGACGTTAGCTGATAAACAATTGCCTATACAGGAAGCTGATGAATATAACGGGGAGCCCGCTGATTCAAGTCTCAAATCGACTTCTGATTTTCATATAGGGAAAATAGCGACCGATATTTTGATTTATGGATTGGCCTGTTCACCTAAACAGCAACCTGTTGCTCAAATGAATATTGGTATGGAAGTTGGGAGCTTGCGAAAAACATTGAGAGTTTTTGGCGACAGGGTTTGGAAAGATGGTCAGATAAGTTCAGCCAATCCATTTGTCAGCATGCCTGTTATTTATGAAAGAGCTTTTGGTGGTCAGGATGTGGTTGATAATCGCATACGTGCGGCAGAACAAAGAAATCCTGTTGGAAAAAGTTTTGTAGGTCGTAAATCAGAAAGTGAATTCAATAATCAGCCGTTACCCAATATTGAATATCCCAATCAGTTGATTACAAGTTTGGGGGAGACTCCTGCACCAGCAGGTTTTGGCCCAATAGCTCCCAACTGGCAACCCAGAGTTTCCATGGCTGGAACCTACGATGAAAATTGGCAAACAAACAGAGCGCCTTATTTACCAAAAGATTTTAATCAGCGTTTTTTAAATGTTGCTCCTTCTGATCAGATATACCCCGGTTTTCTTCAAGGTGGCGAACCTGTCAAAATTATTGGCATGCACCCGGAAGGCGATTTCCAATTTAATTTGCCCGCTGTCAAACTCGTCAATAGCGTCAGTATTAAAGGAAAAGATTTATCATCACCATTTAATATGGAGACACTGGCGCTTTATCCAAATCTAAAGCAACTTACAATGACTTGGCGAGCGTCAATCCCTTGTGATAAAAAATCGTTAAAAATTGACCAGATAACTATAGGTTTATCGCGATAAATTTCGGAGGTTTGAAATGGGACAAACAACATTTGCCAATACCCGCGGCATAGCACATAAAGGCAGTGGTGGTATGAGCCCCGTGTTTCCCGATGTGTGTAAAACTCCTACACCGGGTGGCCCTGTACCTATTCCGTATCCCAATATTGGTAAATCATCTGACACTGACAAAGGCCCTAAAACGGTTGTGACTGATGGCAAGATGCCAATGGTCAAAGGTTCTGTTTATTCAACCAGCACGGGGGATGAAGCGGGCACTGCAAAAGGAATTATCAGCAGTGATCAAAAAGGTGTTTGCGAATTTATGATGTATTCCTTTGACGTAAAATTTGAAGGCAAAAATGTTTGCCGATTGGGTGATCCGCTTTTTCACAATAAAAAAAATATTATGGGTTAATTGCTGAGCATGGCTTCTACGGATCTGAAAAAAAATCAACAAGCCGCATTTGCTCATTTTTATGAGCGATACGCAGATGATGCAGCTTTTCTATGGTTATTACATTCAGCTGCTGTCGAGTTTCCACATTATACGTCCAAAGATATAGTTGAACTTGAACAGCGAATTGACCGTTATCTTGATGGTTTGATGACTGCCCCTGAAGAATCCTGGGTTGTTTGTGAAAATGCCATGAGTATGGGTGTCAGTGAAGTATTTGTTGCATCGGTATTAGCTTTTCGTAGTCTTGAAGTCACAAAAATTCAACGTGTTATTGAAGTAGGTTTGAATGATGAGTTGAATCATGCAGGATTAATTTCAGCTATGGCTTGGTTGCCCGGGCGAGTTGTTCATTCCTGGATTAAAAAATTTTTAAAGAGTAAGGATCTTAACCACAAGTATCTTGCGCTTGCTGTTTGCAGTGCTCGTCGTGAAGATCCTGCTGAATATTTGCAAGCCATTTTAACCAGAGAGGATTGCATCAAGCACCCATTGGTTTATCCGCGTGCGTTGCGTTTGGTGGGTGAGTTAAAACGATTTGATTTACTGTCATTACTTCAGCAAGGTATGGCTTCAGATAATTCTGCTGCAGTTTTTTGGTCTTGCTGGTCTTCAATTTTAATGGGTGATCGAACTCAGGCAATCAAATTGCAGTCTTTTGTTTTGCAAGAAAACCCTTTTCAAATAGACGCTATTGAAATTTGTTTCAGAGCCCTTCCTGTTGAGCAGGCGCGTAACTGGGTAAGCCTTTTATCGAAAAATCCGGAACAGTCGCGTTTGGTTATCAAGGCAACCGCAATTCTGGGTGATCCCCAGGCAGTGAATTGGTTAATTGGTCAGATGCAAATTCCAGCACTTATGAGATTGGCTGGAGAGGCATTTACCTGGATTACTGGAATTGATCTGGTTGAACACAAGCTTGCATTGGAATCGCTTCCTGATTTGGATAAGCATTTACCAGAAGAAGAAAATGATGAAGATGTGGAAATGAGTGATGATGAATATTTACCTTTTCCTGATGTCAACAAGTTGGCAGCTGTTTGGCAAAAATACCAACAGCGTTTTGTGGTAGGACAGCGTTATTTTATGGGCAAGCAAATTAGTTCGGATCATCTCAATGATATTTATACAAATGGAAAGCAGCGCCAACGACGTGCTGCTGCATTGGAGTTGGCGCTGATTCATCCCGAACAGTTTTTATTAAATTACGCATCGAGAGGTTTGCAGGAATGACGACCTCGAAAATTTATCTCGCTGCAACCGGTATGTTAACACCTGTAGGATTTGATTCGGCTTCCACTCATGCTGCTGTTGCTGCTGGCGTAAGTGCATACGAAGATTCCATGCATCACAATAAAAACTCTAAGCCTATGCGAATGGCATTAATTCCCGAAGATGCATTACCACCTTTAAATCCTGAACTGACATCTTTAGCTTTAGCCGGATTAACATCTCGCCAACGCCGCATTCTGCGTATAGCAACGCCGGCTATTCAGGAAGTTGTTACCGGTTTGCCTTTAAAAGAACCACCTGCATTATTTTTAGCTTTACCTGAATCTATTCCTGAGTCTGCATTTTCAATTCATCCGAAATTTTTAGATGCGTTGGAAATTCAAACCAATGTCAAGTTTGATAAAACCAGCAGTCGAATTTTTGCAACCGGTCGGGCAGGTGGTATAGAAGCTATCGATCTGGTATTTAAATATTTTGAAGCGGCAGGTAAAGATGTTGCGATAGTGGGTGGGGTGGATACTTATCTGGATCATTTTTTGTTAAGTGTTTTGGATAAAGATAATCGAATTCTGGCTGAAAATATATCGGATGGATTCGCTCCAGGCGAAGCTGCCGGTTTTTTATTATTGGTATCAGAGCGGGTAAAAAATTATCTCCCGCATCCACCTAAAGCAGAAATATTTAGACCTGGGTTGGCTAATGAACCTGGGCATAGATATAGCGAAGAACCTTATCGTGGAGATGGTTTGGCAAACGCATTTCAGCTTGCAATAAAAAATGCAGATGGCAAACCAATAGGTGCTATCTATGCCAGCTTGAACGGTGAAAATTTTGGCGCCAAAGAATTGGGTATTGCTTTTATGCGAAATAAATCTGCTTTTGTTGAAAACGTGAAGACAGAACATCCTGCAGATTGTTTTGGTGATATAGGTGCGGCGTTTGGGCCTGTGCTGATTGCAAATGCATTGGCCTCGAAACAGAGTAATGTTTTATGTTATTGTTCTTCCGAGAAAGCAAATAGAGCAGCGATTTACATATCAAAAAAGTCTTAATGTTTGATTATGAAGTTAAATATGCAAATACATGAATCCATTGCTCGGTGTGGTTACATCTTTAATGTTGAAAAATTAGTTTGGGATATGTAAAAAGAGGTCAATAAAATGCCGGAACTTCTAGAAAAAATCCAAATTCACCTTGATAACCCTGACAGTGAAGATTGCCCTTTTTGTCCTGCTAAAGAAACGGAGCACAAGTGGAAAACCTTTAAAGGGGAAAAAAACAGTAGCGGCACTTTAAGAGAAGCAATGAATGACCCCAAGCGCTGTGGCTATGCACATCAATCGGGGGCAAAACCTAAGGATGGAAAATATCCAAATCAAAACCAGGATGCTCCACAACCTAACCCAGACCCGATTTATTCTCACCCGCAATACGGAAGATACGGTGATCAAGCACACCACTGTATTAGCGGCAACGAAATTATGAAAAATCACCCAATAGAAAAAATTCTTGCCAATGAGAATGGAGATTATAAAGGTGAAACAGGTTATACAATCAATACTGCAGCAAACGGAGTTTATTTACCTTCTTATCCAGAAAATTATAGTGGTAATGAAAACCAAAAATATGAAATTGTTAAGCATGCAATGGCAGCGGGAAAAGGGCAGATTCATATTGGAGGGCATACTGGACATGAACATGCTGTTGGTCAGGATTATCCTTCAGAAATTAAAAAACATTTATCTCAACTGCAAGACCGAATAATAAAAAAAAGTGAAGAATGTCCTTTTTGTGTAGAGAGCGACGGCAAGGCGAAAAAACCATTTGTGCCTCCATATAAAGTTAATCAGTGGCTAGATAATTTATCAAAATCGATAAAAAAAGATTTGACCGGCCCAGCTAAAAGTTGGCCTTATTTTGTTTCGAAATACGCTAAAAGATATCATCTTGAAGTTTCAAGCCCGGTGGATGATTTGCTCGATTAAATTTTAAGAGGAAAATATGTATTTAAAACTGATAAATGATAAATTTTATGAATCAACTGTTTACGTGAAGGAGCCTGAAAATTTGGCTGTTGATGTAAATTTTTTACGTGGACGTTTAATAGACAAAACACTTGATTTGCCTATTGTGTACACTACAAATGGAAAAGCGGGTGATGAGATTCGAGACTTTCTTGATACCAGTTACCCACTCATGTCCAAACGTTTTGTTGATTTACTTCAAGCGGGAGGAGTAGATAATTTGCAACTGTTTCCTGCAGTTATTAAAAGTGAGGTTGACGGAAATATTTGGGAGAATTATTACGCAGTAAACCTGTTGGGTCTGATAGCTTGCGCTGATATGGATAATTCAAACTACGATGAAATAATGCCAGGACACTATCGCTTCCGCGAGCTTGCGATTCATGCGGAAAAGGCAAGGGGTGCTTTACTTTTTCGGTTGCAAGAAGATGCAACTATAATGATTATACAAAAAAGCGTAGGGCAATTTATTCGCTCACAAGATCCAGACAAAAAATTAAAAGGTTGGTCTGTTGGAAGGATTCTTCAATAGTTTTGATGATGGCTATGAGGTAGCAAAAAGAGGGATTAAAGGAATATTTTTCTATCCAAGCGGGGAGTGGGCAGGTTAAAAATAATAATGCCAATAATATTGAGTGGAATTTGTGAATCTGTAATGAATTTGATTTTGCGGGTTATTTTATAGCCCGTGGATGTTTGTTAATCCTGCTTGTTCAATCCGCCATCCGACTATAAACTCGTTATGTTTCTTCCAAACCTTGCGAGACATAATGTATCGACAGCTATTTAAAGCGCCACATCATCTTGTCGAATCGATTAGTAGCTTTTGCCATAGTCGATGGGGTGTGCCGGATTTTGAAAAAGTTACGCAAGAATTAACAACATGGTTTGAAACCCCATTGGGGCAAGCATTGCTGGTTGAGGAGAAGGAAGCCTTGACTGATGCTTTGCAAAATCAATTTGGTTATTTTTTGTTGCATATGGGTGTGAATGACTGTCAATTCATGACGGAAGCTTCACGTATTTCTCACAGGTTTTCCCTGCATCCACAGACTTTCGCAGAACAATCTCCCGCTGCACTGGCCGACTTCAATCAATTACCCTTGCCCAATGATTCAATTGATCTGGTTTTCTTGCATCATGTTCTGGAATTCAACCAACAGCCTCATCAGGTATTACGTGAGGCCAGCCGGGTTTTGATCCCACGTGGCCATCTGATTATTGTGGTATTTAATCCCTGGAGTATGTGGGGATGGTTTGGGCGTATAGCGCGCCTATTTTCAGGCAAGGTTTTATGGCGACACCAATATCTGGGATTGACCCGTTTGCTGGATTGGTTGCGATTGTTGGAAATGGAGCCTGTTTCGGTTTATCGCGGTTATTTTCGTCCTCCTATCCAACAACCTTCATTGGTTGAACATTTGGGATGGATGGAACATTGGGGCAAAAAATTGCGTTTCCCCAGAGGTGGTTTTTATATGTTGGTGGCACGTAAGGATCAAATTCCGTTGACATTGATTCGCCCCCGCTGGCAAAAAGAGAAGCCTGTTAAATCCATGGTGGTTACACGGATCATCCCCGAAGCTAACCCGCCTGTTCACAAAGGAAGAAATCTGTTTTCCTTTGTGAAGCGTGCAACCAGAAAGTAATTTAGGAGATGTGCTGTTGAAAAGGGTTGAACTATTTACTGATGGTGCCTGTAAAGGTAATCCCGGCCCCGGTGGTTGGGGGGTTGTTTTGCGTTACGGCCAAGTAGAAAAAACTCTCTTCGGCGGGGAGTTGAACACCACCAATAATCGTATGGAATTGCTGGCTGCCATTTCTGGTTTACAGGCACTCAAGGAACCTTGCCATGTGGTGATTACCACTGATTCACAATACGTGCGAAAAGGGATTACGGAGTGGATAGAAAACTGGAAAAAAAATGGTTGGCGTACATCAGCCAAATCACCAGTAAAAAATGTTGATTTGTGGCAGCAATTGGATCAGGAACAATCTCGTCATCAATTGGAATGGCATTGGGTAAAGGGCCATGCAGGGCACAGAGAAAATGAATTGGCCGATCAGTTGGCTAACAAGGGCATTCCTCATTAGGTTTTTATATGCGTCAAATTGTATTGGATACTGAAACCACTGGCCTTGAAACATCACAAGGTCACAGAATTATCGAAATTGGTTGTGTTGAATTGTTTAACCGGCGTTTAACCGGGCGCCGTTATCATCAATACATTAATCCTGAACGTGAAGTGGATGCCGGTGCTTTTGCGGTGCACGGAATTAGTAATGAACGATTGGCGGGTGAACCGGTTTTTGCGCAAATAGCAGACGAATTTTTAACTTTTATTGGTGATGCTGAATTAGTCATCCACAATGCTGCGTTCGATATTGGATTTATCGATTATGAATTGAGTTTGTTGAATCCGAAAGCGGGTAGCATTAGTCAAAAATGTTCTGTTATTGATACACTTCTGTTGGCGCGTAGCAAACATCCTGGGCAAAAAAATAATCTGGATGCTTTGTGCAAACGCTACAGTGTTGATAACTCACAACGTGATTTGCATGGCGCGTTATTGGACGCAGAAATACTTGCTGATGTTTATTTGGCCATGACTGGCGGCCAGACTGCATTGCAGTTAGGTAGCGTTGGCGCCCAAAACAGCGGTGGTATTAATCGGGAAATGATCAGACGTCTGGATCCGGGTCGTAAACCGCTAACAATAGTCTATGCTGATGAGGATGAGCTTGGACTTCATGCTGAAAAGCTGGCGGCCATACAAAAAATCAGTGGTGGTCAGTGCCTGTGGTTGCAGACACCGGACTGAGATTTACTTGGCAACTCAAGCGCCAAGCTTAATAAATAACTGCTTTTTCGGTTGGCTTGGGTATAAGATTAATCCACTTATTCAAACGAGATATTTTTGTGAAAAATACAGAGCCTATAAACCTCAGTTCATTAAAAATGGTGCATGACGAATTGGTTAGCACTATTGAGCAAGCTGCTATTCGTTTGGAACAATTTTCACAGGACAGGAATAACGGTGAATTGCTTCAGGAATGTATTGAAGGCATTCGTCAGATTCGCGGCACTATTAGTTTAATTCAGTTAAAAGGGTTGGATTTATTAGCTGAAGAATTATTAACCCATGTTACTGATATTACTCTTGGCGAAAATGATAAGACCAATAAAAAACTGGAAATTTTGACTGCATCTTTTTTTATTTTACCGCGCTATCTTGAGTACTGTTCACAGACATCACGCAGCATGGCAGTTTTATTGGTGCCGCACATTAACGAATTACGGCTTTCACGAAATGCAACTCCGCTTCCTGAAAGTTATTTTTATCCACTTGATGTGATCAAGCCCAATCGTAAAGCTTTGCCTGCAGCTACTCAAATTCAGGAAGATATGAGTGTGTTGGTCAGACGTTTGCGCCACATGTATCAGACAGGATTAATTAATGTCATCAAGGATAACCAGGTGAAGTCGTCACTGGGAATGATGTCACGTTCATTGGAACGATTGGAAAACGTCTGTGCGGGTAGTGTATTGGGTAACTTCTGGTGGCTGGCTAATGCCACTGTCAGTGTTGTTCGCGAAAAAAATATGTCCCTGACCAAAACCAGAAAATTATTGTTGGGAAATATTGAACGTGAAATCAAACGTTTGCAGTTTGAAGGAAAAGCGATTTTGTCTCGCGAGCCTGATGCGTCACTGCAAAAAGAATTACTTTATTTATTGGCATTATCTCATTCAAAAGATGAAAAAACACTCGCAGTAATGATGGCATATGCCGTTAAATCACCGAGTTATACTGAGGTAGAATTGGCAAGGGAAATGGATTTCATTCGTGGCCCAAGTGCAAATACCATCAGTTCAATGGTATCGGTGCTGACTGACGAAATTCACAGCACCAAAAATATTTTGGAGCGTGCTGCTCAGGGTGGTGCAGAGTTATTGAGTGAATCTCCTGAATTGGTTGACACTTTGAAAAAAATTGCCGACATACTGGCTGTTGTAGGATTAAGTGCGCCCAGTAGTGGCTTGAAACATGAAATTGAAAAAATCAGTGGCTGGCAACGAGATCACAAACCGGTAACGCCTGATGAATTGTTGAGTGTTGCTGATACATTGCTTTACGTTGAAAGTAGTATTGCTGGTTTGGCAAGAACCAGTCTTTCCGATGACAAGCTTGCGCAAATCAACACATCATCTCGCGATACGGTAATGACTAACAATCAAATTGCGGAAGCGGAAAAAATTGTGTTGGAAGAAGCAGAAGCGGGATTGGTGTTGGTAAAACGTGCACTGACATCGTTTGCGGAATCCAATTACGACAAAGGTCATGTGCGTAATATCAGTGGAACACTTGATGCCGTTCGTGGCGGTATGTTTGTACTGGGTTTGCCACGCGCAGCAAAAGTGTTGGCTGGCTGTATGCGATTTGTTGAAGATGATTTGTTACAACAGGAATTACATCCTGCCATTCAGCATATGTTGGAAACGTTTGCCGATGCGATTATCAGTTTGGAATATTACCTTGATAGTGTGAAATTCGATAAAAATGCGGATACCAGCATTTTGCAAGTGGCTGAAGAAAGTTTACAGGCGTTAGGATTCGAAGTTTGAAATCAGAAAGTTTTACGCTCTACACATTTGAATATCCCCAAACTCAATCAATAACACCGGGCAAATCCCGGTGTTATTTTATTGTTGCTGAAAATCAGGGATGTTGTGACAAGTTGTTGTCTGATATGGATGGCAATATCCTTTGTTATAACGCTGATCAAATTCATCAAGAATCCGGGTTCAATTTTGATAATGCTATTTATGAATCCATTCTCGGCGAATGGAAGGGTTGTATTTATTCAGTGCTGCTTATCAAAGAAAAAGTTTTTGAGAATCACCAGTGGATTGGCCTTCGAAAAAAACTGGGTGTGGTAGACGATGCGTTTTTTTTGTTGGCAGGCAGAGCGCTGCAATTATGTCAGTGGCAGTTGGATCACAAGTTTTGCGGACGTTGTGGGAAAATGACACAAGGTGATCAACAAGATTCAGCATTGGTTTGTAGTCATTGCCAGCTCAGGTTTTATCCGCGAATTTCTCCATGCATGATTGTTGCTGTGACCAGGGGCGATGAAATATTGCTGGCTTATCACAAAAGGGCAACACGACCTGTATATTCAACCCTGGCGGGGTTTGTTGAAGCAGGTGAGCGGGTAGAGGATTGTGTTATCCGGGAGGTCCAGGAAGAAGTTGGGATCAGGGTTAAAAATCCTCGTTATTTGTTTAGTCAGCCTTGGCCATTTCCTTCCCAGTTAATGTTGGGGTTTATTGCAGAGTACCAGAGTGGTGAGATAATACCTGATGAAAAAGAGATTTTAGATGCGCGTTGGTTTCGCTATGATGCTTTACCTGAAACCCCTTCACCTGCGAGTGTTGCAGGCCAATTGATAGCATTTTTTGTTCAACAGCAAAAAGATAAAGGAACACCAAAATGATCTATACCTTATTTTCTTTTTTATTGGCTGTTTTTGCTGCGTATATCCTTTTCAAATCGGCTCGTTTTCTTTGGAAAAGCGATTGGTTTATGGGGTGGTTGCGCGGAACCATGGGAATTACTTTTGTTGTAATTGCTGGAGTGGTTGGTTTGGTTGCCTGGGATATTTACAGTTACAAACAACTTTTGTCAGAACAGTCGGTGTGTAATGTCAGTTTCCAACAACTGAATGACCAACATTTTATTGCAACACTGACAGATAAGCAGGGTAAGGCTCATCAATTTGATTTACGTGGTGACCAATGGCAGATAGATGCAAGAGTTATCAAATGGAATGGATTTCTGGCGAAGTGGGGTGTCAAACCGGCTTACAGATTGGATCGTATAAGTGGACGTTATTTTGATCTCGAAAAAGAAACATCGGCAGCACGTACGGCTCATGCAATTACAGCAAGTCCACAGGGTGTTGATTTATGGTTGCTGTTAAATAAACACGGCAATTGGGTTTCTTTTGTTGATGCCATTTATGGCAGTGCGACTTATTTGCCTATGAAGGATAAAGCAACTTTTGAAGTGACATTGTCCAATACAGGTTTGCTGGCGCGGCCCATCAATGATGCAGCACGCGAAGCAGTTTCAGTTTTTAAATAGATCAGTTGGAGTCAAGTTTTGGAATTTTTATATGAATATGGTTTGTTTCTGGCAAAAGCAGTCACTTTTGTCGTGGCTGTATTTGCAGTTGTCAGTTTGATTGCATCTTTGGCAATGCGCAACAAGAAACAGGATCGTGGGCAGTTTGAAGTTACTCGTGTAAATGAAAAATATGAACATACACGTGATATGTTGCGTGATTCTATGTTGGATGAGGAGGGTTTAAAAGTCCAACAAAAACTGGAAAAGAAAAAGCAGAAAGCTGAAAAGGCAGAAAAGAAAAAAGCGGCAAAACTTGCTGAAAAGAAAGCGGATGCGCCAGAAAATAATAATGAATCTATAGATGATAATGCGCAGCCTAAAAAGCGTGTTTTCGTCCTGGATTTTTACGGTGATATTAAAGCTTCCGAATGCGATTTGTTACGTGAAGAAATTACAGCGGTTTTATCCCAGGCAACAGAGAAAGATGAAGTAGTTGTCAAGGTCGAAAGTGGCGGCGGCATGGTGCACAGCTATGGTTTGGCCGCTAGTCAGTTGGCACGTATTACGCAAAAAAATATCCCGTTAACAGTATGTGTTGATAAGGTGGCTGCCAGTGGTGGATATATGATGGCTTGTGTTGCCAATAAAATCGTTGCTGCTCCTTTTGCTATTCTGGGTTCAATTGGGGTGGTTGCGTCCTTGCCTAACTTTCACAAACTATTAAAGAAAAACGACATAGACTATGAAATGTTCACTGCAGGTGAATACAAACGAACAGTGACTATGTTTGGTGAAAATACTGAAAAAGGTCGAGCCAAATTTGTTGAGGATCTGGAAGATACGCATGTGTTATTTAAAGAATTTGTTGCGGAACATAGGCCTCAGGTTAGTATAGAAAAAATTGCAACGGGCGAGGTCTGGTTTGGGCGACGGGCGAAAGAAGTCAATTTAATTGACGAGATAAAAACCAGCGATGAATATTTGTTGTCGCAGATAGATACAGCAGATATTTTTCAGGTTGAATATGTTTTCAAAAAATCGATTCCGGAAAAATTAGGCTTGGCAGCACAAGGGACGATTGATCGATTGTTGATGATCTGGTGGGAAAGGCTGAATTTTAATCGTTGGTTTTAATCATTTTAATTGAGATGTTGGCGTTCACTTTATTCATCGATAATGTTTGATGAAGTGAACTCCATTCTTTTGTAAAAAAACCAATCGAGCCAATATTGAGGAATGAACGAATATGAGTTTTTTCAATCCTTTCAAATCGCAAATGCCAAGTCTTGAACAAGCACTTCCCGGTCGAGATCAGGCAGTGAAGTTAGTCAATCAACATGCTGTCAAAGCAGTTCCTATTCTTCCGCCTTTTGCGGAAAATCTTGAAAAAATTATTTTAGGATTGGGATGCTTCTGGGGAGCTGAAAGAAAATTCTGGAATTTACCCGGTGTTTATACAACGGCTGTTGGATATTCCGCCGGATTTACGCCGAATCCTACATATGAAGAAGTGTGTTCGGGCTTAACTGGACACAACGAGGTAGTACTGGTTGTGTTTGATCCTGAAAAAATTTCATTAAAGCAAATTCTGAAAACTTTTTGGGAATCACATAATCCTACACAAGGTATGAGACAAGGAAATGATAGGGGTACTCAGTACCGTTCGGGAATCTATTATTTCAATAATCAACAAAAAGATGTGGCAGAAGATTCAAAGCGCTCCTATCAATCTGCTCTTGATGAAAAGAAACTGGGTGAGATTACAACGGAAATTCTGGCTGCAAAGGAGTTTTATTACGCAGAGGATTATCATCAACAATATCTACATAAAAACCCGAACGGATATTGTGGGTTAGGGGGCACAGGAGTCTGCTTTCAAATTTAGCTATCTTCTATTCAGTTACACTTTTTATTTCTTGCATAAAAAAACTGATTGTTTTTTGATATTGGATATCAATCAACAATCAGTTTTTCAGCATCAGATCAAGCCAGGGCTTGATTCAAAACAATTAGAGATTGGGGATAGTAGATACACCCCAGTTTCTATAAGACGCAGCACCAGGACTTTGATCAGCCTTGAGCTTCAAACCAATAGTTTGATAGAGGTTGGATTGCGTCAAAGCACCGATATCCAGTACGCGACCGCCTGTTACACCTGCGCCTGCAACAATCATAGGCACATTGGTATCACCGTGTGCGTTCGCATCTCCCATATCCGACACCTGTGTGAATATGGTTGAGCTGAACAAACCAGCCGAGTTCATTTTGTCAAAAATGTTCTTAGTCAAACCTTGCATGTACACAATATCATCAACGTACTTCTGAGGTTCATTACCCTGGTTGTGATGTGAGCTGTGAGAGTCACGGCCACCCAATGCATCAAAGATATGGTTATGGGCATCAGTACCAAGAGCCAGTGATACAGAAGCAGTCAAATTACAATTCAATGCCAGAACACCTATATCTGTCATTAACTTGGCCAGTGAATCAAAACCGCTTGTTGATGTATTGGATGGTTGTGGGCATGAACCACTGCTGCCCCCGCCCCCGCTACCAGAACCAATAGCGGCTTCAATTTCCTGAATCGCTGTGTAATGACTATCCAATTTTTCTTTTTCGTGTTGGCCCAGTTTGTTTCTCAGACTGCTGATAGCAGAGTAGTGCAGGTCAACAACGGACTTACGTGGAGCTGTACCGGAAGTGGTTGTGGTACCGCCACTGAACAGAATATCCAAAGCAGCTTGTGGGCTGGTAATAGTAGGTTTGGTTGTCCAACCTTCACGGCTGAGGTTTGATTCTGCGGTTGTTCCCAGGTTCAAGTATTTAACCGGGTAGTTAACACCAATGGTACGACCCATATTCACATCGAAACTATCGTATTGCCAGCTGGCATTATCAAAACGGCTGAACATACCACCATGACCGGCACCAGTCATTGTGGCATTTTTCAGTAGCACCAGTTTGCTGTAGTGACTCTGCAAGGGAGCAGACATTACTGGCAGAGTGCTGCCTGACGGGAACCACTTGTCAGGATGACAACCACCACCTGAAAACACCAGGAAAGATTTAGTCGGCGTGCCGGATTGAGCCTCGGTCACACGGCTCATCATGACACCGGCG
>CBFGPN010000079.1:0-16431 GCA_965650675.1 uncultured Cellvibrio sp. | reverse complement strand
TGCTCCGGTAGCTCAGTTGGATAGAGCAGCCGCCTCCTAAGCGGCAGGTCGGACGTTCAAATCGTCTCCGGGGCACCATTTTTAATCTCTCGTGTTTTTAATCTCGCATGAATCTTCTACTACTCGATCAAGATGACCTGGTCAGCTCGTCCCTCGCGATTATTCGCGATGCACGACGCTGTGAGCATATTCATCAGATCCAACAAGCCAAAGTAGGTGACAATTTAAAAACCGGTTTGTTAAATGGATTAATCGGAAACGCAACCATTGTGCAGATGGAAACAGAAAAAAAACATGAAATTCATTTGCAATATGAACTAACAAAATCTCCACCAACGGCCCTGCCACTCACCCTGATAATGGCACTACCTCGTCCGAAAATGTTTCGCCGAATTTTACAAACACTGAGTAGTCTGGGTGTTAAATCGGTTTACTTTATTCATTCTTATCGCGTTGAAAAAAGTTACTGGCAAAGCCCGTTTTTAAACGAAGATGATGTGCACCACCAATTAATTTTAGGTTTGGAACAAAGTGGCGATACTGTTTTACCGCAAGTGCATTTTAAAAATCGATTCAAACCTTTTGTTGAAGATGAATTGCCGGAAATTATTAAAAACAAAACTGCATGGGTTGCACACCCCTACACCGACACCCCCTGCCCGGTTTCGTTTAATCAACCTTTGGTGTTAGCAATTGGCCCCGAAGGTGGATTTATTCCTTACGAAATTGATTTATTAAAACAACAAGGGTTTGATGCAGTGCATTTGGGTGAAAGAATTTTGCGAGTGGAAACGGCGTTGCCGTTTTTGGTGGGGCGGTTGTTTGGGTAGCAGCCCTCACCTGGCCCTCTCCCGGAGGGAGAGGGAATGAACTCCCAAATTAATTCACTACGAAGTAAATTTTGTTCCCTCTCCCTCCGGGAGAGGGTTAGGGTGAGGGCTTCACCGAATATCAAACTCATCCGCATCCATAAACGCCGGGAACTTTTTACGATAATCCAACAGCAAATCCCGTGAAATCACTTGCGTAAAAACCCCTTCAGATTGCGAAATAAAATCACACTCACCATTCGGCGAATAAATAGATGAATCACCGGAATAAATCTGCCCTGCTTCATCAACACCGACACGATTCACACCAATTACATAAGCCAAATTTTCAATCGCACGTGCTTGCAACAAACGATTCCAATGGAGTGCGCGCTGATTTGGCCAATTCGCTAAATAAATCGCCAAATCATAATCCTGGCGATTGCGGCTCCAGACAGGAAAGCGCAAGTCGTAACAAATCAATGGCAAGACTTTCCAACCTTTTAATTCAATGATGATGCGTTTATCACCCGCTTTGTAACGCAAGTGCTCACCGGCCATACGAAACAAATGGCGCTTGTCGTATTCAATTACGTGACCGTCAGGTTGCGCCCACACCAAACGATTAAAAAATTCATCGCCAACTTTTACAACCAAGGTACCGGCAACTACTGCATCGAGTTTTTTGGATTTTTCTTTCATCCAACTGTAAGCAAAACCATTGGGTGTTTCAGCAAAATCGCGAGCGCCGGAACAAAATCCGGTTGTAAAAACTTCTGGCAGCAATACCAAATCCGTTTTTAGATCGTTTGCAATTAATTGATCCAGACGAGCAATATTGTTTTGCGGATCTTTTGGAAGAATAGAAGATTGAACCAAAGTGACTAATAAATGAGATGATTGATCGTCTTGCATAAAAAACCTTTGGCCAAGCCTGATACTGCATCAATGGTTTGAGGATATGATCCTATGAGGATAACGCGCAAAACCATACAAGCCAATAAGCCAGGCCAAAAAGGCGGCTATAGCCGACATCAAAAAAGCAGATTCAGTACTTAAATCCCAGACAAACCCACCCGCCAATGCACCGGTTGCACCACCCGCGCCAAAACTGAGTGAGCTGTACAAAGCTTGCCCCTGCCCCTGATGACCCGCTGCAAAATGTTGTCTGACCCAATCGATTGCTATGGCATGAGCAATACCAAAACTGCAGGCATGAAGTAACTGGGCAATCATTAGCAACACTAAATAATCCGCAAGATAACCAATTAACAACCAGCGTATCGCCGTTAAAAATAAACTCCATAACATGAGTGATGGTAAAGAAAAATGTTTAAACAAAATCGGTGCAATCAAAAACACAATAATTTCAGCCAACACGCCAAGCGACCATAACAATCCCGCAAAACTACTGGAGTACTCAAAGTGATTAACCAGATAAAGCGTGTAAAAAGTGTAGTAAGGTCCATGACTGAATTGCAGCAAAAAACTCACCAGCAAAAAGCAAATCATAAAAGGATGTTTAACCAACGCTAAAAACCCTTCCGTCGATTCATGAGATTTTTTATGCGATTTATCACTTAAACCAAAACTGGATAACCCAATCAACAATAAAAAACTGAGAATTGCCAAAGGCAAATGGCGGATGGAAATAAAATCAAATAACAAACCAAGGCCCATCACAGCCGCAATAAAACCAATCGACCCCCACAAACGGATGCGCCCGTACTGCGCGTATTGTTTATCCAGATAGGCCAAAGTAATCACTTCAAATTGCGGCAAAATTGCGTGCCAAAAAAATGTGTAACAAATAATGCTGAACAACAACCAATAATAATCCTGACGAATTAATACCAGCGAAAAAAATATCACGGCTAACAAACTACCGATTTTAATAATCGATAAACGGGCCTGGGTCTTGTCAGCCAGAAATCCCCAAAAATTCGGTGCAATAATACGAGTGGCGAGAATGATGGACGAAATAATGCCAACTTCAGATGAGGAGTAACCCAGATGATGTAAGTACACCGGCCAGAAAGGAATTAAAGCACCGACTACGCAGAAATAGAAAAAGTAGAAACTGGAGAGGCGCCAATAGGGGTAGGAATTCATGTTGCCCTCACCCTAACCCTCTCCCAGAGGGAGAGGGAACTTTGCCTTGTTCAAAAATTCACTTGAACTCACATTTTTCAAATTTAAATTTCTTTTCTATAGAACCCAAATCTAATCCCCTCTCCCTCTGGGAGAGGGCTAGGGTGAGGGAAAACTATTTAACACTCGCAGGAATCACCGGAACACTATGCGACACCAACGCATTCTGCGCTCTATGACGCAACAAATGATCCATTAATACTAACGCCATCATCGCCTCGGCAATCGGTGTTGCGCGAATACCGACACAAGGATCATGTCTCCCGGTTGTTACCACTTCAACCGGATTACCATGCACATCAACACTGCGGCCGGGTATACGTAAACTGGATGTAGGCTTTAATGCAAGATGCGCAACAATATCTTGCCCTGAAGAAATTCCACCGAGTATTCCACCGGCGTGATTGGATAAAAAACCTTGTGGTGTGATTTCATCGCGATGTTGGGTGCCACGCTGTGCGACCACATCAAAACCATCACCAATTTCAACACCTTTAACTGCATTGATACTCATCAATGCATGCGCTAATTCTGCATCCAAACGATCAAAAATTGGTTCACCTAATCCAGGAGGAACATTTGTCGCGATAACCGTAATTTTTGCACCAACTGAATCGCCATCTTTAATTAACGCTTGCATGTAATTTTCTAATTCAGCGACCTTATTGGCGTCAGGACAGAAGAAGGCGTTTTGTTCAACTTGATTCCAATCAATTAAATCAATTTTGATCGGGCCGAGTTGTGATAAATATCCACGCACTTCAACACCCAAAATTTCTTTTAAATATTTTTTTGCAACTGCACCGGCAGCAACACGCATTGCCGTTTCACGTGCAGACGAACGACCACCACCGCGATAATCGCGCACACCGTATTTTTGCATGTAGGTGTAATCCGCGTGTGCGGGGCGGAAAGTATCTTTGATATCAGAATAATCTTTTGATCGTTGATCGGTATTTTCAATCAAGAGTCCAATCGGAGTGCCAGTGGTTTTACCTTCAAAAACACCGGACACAATTTTGACCTGATCTTCTTCACGACGTTGCGTGGTGTAACGTGATTGACCGGGTTTGCGGCGATCCAAATCAATTTGTAAATCGGCTTCAGATAATTCCATTCCTGGCGGGCAGCCATCAATAATGCAACCCAGTGCAGGGCCGTGACTTTCACCGAATGTGGTGACGGTGAATAATTTACCGAAACTGTTACCTGACATAACGATCAAAACCTGTTAACGAAAAAGTGTGCGGATTATAGACCACCTCACCCCTTCGGGGGGAGAGGTGGTTATCGATCAAAAAACTTTACGTAATTCTTGAGCAGAAATAACAAATACCCCATCGCCACCGCGTTCAAATTTCACCCACTCCAAACGCAAATCCGGATAAGTTTCAGCCAAAGCCACCCAGGAATTCCCGACTTCGACAACCAATAATCCATCGTTGGTCAAGTAGTTCGCTGCTTCTCGTAATAACCGGCGAGTGAAGTCTAGTCCATCTTTACCTGAAGCCAATCCGATTGGTGGCTCCGCATGATATTCATCCGGCATATCCGCCAAATCTTCTTCATCAACATAAGGAGGATTGGACACAATTAAATCGAATTTTTGTCCTTGCAAATTTTCAAAACAATCCGACTGAATGGGAAATACACGATCAAACAAATTGTGATACTGAATATTTTGATCCGCAACTTCCAGAGCATCGTAAGAAATATCACTCAATTGCACTTCCGCATCCGGAAAAACCATCGCGCAAGCGATGCCAATACAACCACTGCCTGTGCATAAATCCAAAATACGTTGAGGAGATTTTTTTATCCAGGGATTGAATTTTTTTTCAATTAACTCCGCAATTGGCGAACGTGGTACCAGGACACGCTCATCGACATAAAACATCAAGCCTGCAAACCACATACGCCCCGTAATATACGCCGCTGGAATCCGCTCATTAATGCGACGATGCAAATGATTGATAACCCGGTTTTTTTCTTCGTGAGCCAACCGCGCATCCAACCAAACGTTATCCAACGGTGGATCAAGATGTAATGCATCCAATACCAAAAATTCAGCTTCCTCGAACGCATTCGTGGTGCCATGACCAAAAAATAATTCAGCAGCGATAAATTGGCTGGCGCCCCAGCGAATAAAATCACGTATGTTATGTAGATTATCGAGAATATATTGATTTGACATTAAAACAACCGTTTTAAAATTTCTCCGGGATTTAACCCCACCTGATCTACCGTATCTATAGGGTCGTATACCCAAAATAAAGTCACTATATCCTCCTTTGGCAAGGAGAGGATATAAAGCATAAAAACAATCGTTATTCTACCTCAATTATTCAGGTAAACTACGAGGTAAATTTTTTTGAGGAAAACGCCATGCAAGAATATTTCGCTAGCATTATCGATTCCATCGGTGAAGATTTAACCCGTCCGGGATTACTCGATACACCAAAACGTGCAGCAAAAGCCTTTCAATTTCTAACCCGTGGCTATCAGCAAAATATTACTGATGTAGTTAATGGCGCGCTTTTTCCTTCTGATTCCGAAGAAATGATCATGGTAAAAGACATAGAACTCTATTCACTTTGCGAACATCACCTGCTGCCATTTATCGGTAAAGCGCATGTCGCCTATATTCCTACCGGGCAAGTATTGGGATTATCCAAAGTCGCACGCATAGTGGATATGTTCGCCCGCCGCTTGCAAATCCAGGAACAACTCACATTGCAAATTGCAGAATCCATTCAGGAAATTACCGGCGCAAAGGGTGTGGGTGTGATTATCGAAGCCAAACACATGTGCATGATGATGCGCGGTGTAGAAAAACAAAACTCCTCCATGAAAACCTCCGCAATGCTCGGAACCTTTAGAAGCAACCAAGCTACACGTAATGAGTTTTTGTCGTTAGTGAGGTAGGTTGGGGTACAAACCCCAACACGACAATCTTGCAACAATTACCAAAATTTAAAAAATATTAACCTACAAAATCGAAATGGCAATTATAAAAATTATTTTCCATTTCAAAATCCCATGTTGGGGTTTGCACCCCAACCTACAATAAAAATCAACGACGATTAATCCGATTCATGCCATCCAAGGCCGCAATTCGATATGCCTCAGCCATAGTCGGATAATTGAAAATCGTATTCAAAAAATATTGAATAGTATTGCCGCCATTTTTTTGATTCATAATCGCTTGGCCGATGTGAACAATTTCGGCTGCTTCTGCACCAAAACAATGAACACCTAAAATTTCCAAAGTATCTATGTGAAATAGTAATTTCAACATACCCACTTCTTCACCACTGATTTGACCACGCGCGATATATTTAAATAAACCACGGCCTACTTCATAGGGAATTTTTGCCTGGGTTAATTCGCGCTCATTTTTTCCGATAGAACTGATTTCAGGTAAAGTATAAATGCCGGTTGGTACATCGATAACCAGCTTACATTCACCACCAAATATCCCGCCAGTGACCGCCCGCCCCTGGCCATAGGATGCGCTCGCCAAACTGGGCGAACCAATAACATCACCCACAGCATAAATATGATCGATATCAGTTTTGTAACAATTATCCACTTTTAAATTGCCGCGATGATCTGCTTGTAAACCTACTGCAGCCAAATTCAAATTGTCCGTATTACCACTGCGACCGTTACACCAAAGAATTGCATCTGCACGCAGACGTTTACCTGATTTCAAATAAACAGTAACACTGCTGTCACTGGCTTCAATTGATTCATATTCTTCACCGTGACGAACAGTCACACCATTGTCACGCAGGTGATAACTTAAGGCATCGGATATTTCATCATCCAAAAAAGATAACAAACGATCACGGTTATTAATTAAATCAACACGCATTCCCAAACCGGAAAAAATTGATGCATATTCACAACCAATAACACCTGCGCCGTACACAATAATATGACGTGGGTTGTGTTGCATATCCAGAATCGTATCACTGTCGTAAATACGCGGGTGAGTGAAATCAACATCAGTGGGACGATAAGGTCGTGAACCTGTTGCTATCACAATATTTTCAGCATAAATAATTTCTTTGGCACCATCCGGCATAAGCAATTGAACATGATGCTTATCAGTAAAAGAGGCCTGTCCTATGTGCACAGTGACGCGATTACGCGAATAAAAAGCAGTATGCAATTCAACTTGTTTGGGGATTACACGATTGGCTGATTGCAATACTTTGGGGAAAGTTAATCGACGGCTTTCACCAACATCCTGAAATAAACTGTTGGATTTAAATTGAATCACTTGCTTGACGACATGACGCAAGGATTTGGAAGGAATAGTACCTTTGTGTGCGCAACTACCACCAACAAACACACGATTTTCTATCACCGCAACTTTTTTGCCAATTTTTGCTGCCGATATTGCTGCACTTTCACCAGAAGGACCAGACCCTATCACCAACAAATCATAACTATAGTCAGCCAATTGTTTGCTCCCGATAACTGCCGTGGACATTATCCACCAAAATAATTTATGCCTGATTTTTGGTGGGCAACGCCCACCCTACTTTCTTTTTTTATGCAGGTTTTATGCCTGATCTTTTTTACTCGCGTCGTAAGATAAATCGTCTGCATTTTTTTCTACAGATGAGTTTTCTTTTAATTCTGCACATTTCGCTTCATCGCCACCGCACAGCTGACAAACATAATCCGGTTCGCCCAGTGCTTTACCAACACCACCACAAGAACCGGTGATAGGTTTACGGCCTGCGATAACACTGATCGATAGTGCAAAAGCGACGAATAGCATTACGGCTAAAGTGACTAGTAAAGTTGCCATTTTGTTTTTTACCTCTTGAAAAATCCTCCCTCTCCCCTGCCCCTCTCGGCAATTGCTCCATGCTTTGCCCTACCTCCTGCATCCATGCAGTCGTCCCACAAGGGGAGAGGGGATTTAGTTCTGTTCGAAATTTTACTTAAGCTCATTCCTTTCAAACTTATCTTCCATTTCTTTTAAAACTCAAATCTGCTCCCTCTCCCTTGATGGGAGAGGGCTGGGGAGAGGGTGTTTTAATAAACCTCAAAACAAAAACGAGGCGCAAGGCCCCGTTTTTTGATTAACCACCAAAGTCGTCGAGCAAAATGTTGTCGTCTTCAACACCCAGACTTTTCAACATTTTAATTACGGCGGCGTTCATCATTGGTGGGCCGCACATGTAAAACTCACAATCTTCCGGAGCCGGATGATCTTTCAGGTAATTTTCATAGAGTACGTTATGAATAAAACCTGTCAGACCATTCCAATTATCTTCAGGCTGTGGATCGGATAAAGCCACATGCCATTTGAAGTTTGGATTTTCAGCTTGCAACATGTCGTAATCTTCTTTGTAGAACAATTCGCGCAACGAACGCGCACCGTACCAGAAAGTAATTTTACGATCCGTTTTCAAGCGGCGTAATTGATCGAATATGTGCGAACGCATAGGCGCCATACCCGCACCGCCACCAACAAATACCATTTCTGCATTGGTTTTCTTGGCAAAGAACTCACCGAATGGACCGTACACAGTAATCTTATCGCCCGGTTTCAAACTGAATACGTAAGACGACATTTTTCCTGGTGGGATACCTTGTGATTTGGGCGGTGGAGTTGCAATACGAATATTGAATTTCACTACGCCTTTTTCATCAGGATAATTCGCCATTGAATAAGCGCGAATCACAGTTTCATCGACTTTGGATTCCAAATTAAAGAAACCAAAACGTTCCCAGTCACCGCGATATTCTTCACCAATATCAAAATCTTTGAATTTGACATGGTAAGGTGGTGATTCCAATTGCACATAACCACCTGCACGGAAATCCACGCTCTCGCCTTCAGGCAAACGCAAAGTCAACTCTTTGATAAAAGTGGCTACGTTTGGATTGGATTCAACTGTGGTTACCCATTGCTTCACACCAAAAACTTCTTCCGGTACATGAATCTTCATGTTTTGTTTTACCGGAACCTGGCAGCTCAAACGCCAGCCTTCATTCGCTTCGCGACGATTAAAGTGTGCCTCTTCTGTTGGCAAAATTGATCCACCACCATCATTCACCACACATTTACATTGCGCACAACTACCACCGCCACCACAAGCCGATGCCAAAAACACATTATTGGCTGCCAATGTTTGCAATAACTTCCCACCAGCAGGAACAGTAATGGTTTTTTCGTCGTTAATTAATATTTGCACATCACCACTACTAACCAGCTTGGCTTGTGCCATCAGAATAATCACCACCAAAGCTAACACGATGAAGGTGAACATGCCGACGCCTAATAAAATTTCGGTATTCATTCGCTTTTATTCCTCGTCTCGCTTAGAGGGAAATACCGCCAAAGGACATGAAGCCCAATGACATCAATCCCACGGTGATAAAGGTAATACCCAAGCCACGAAGACCTTCAGGTACGTCAGAGTATTTCAATTTTTCTTTCACTGCCGCCAATACAACAATTGCCAGCGCCCAACCAGCACCGGAGCCAACACCATAGACAACACTTTCAGAAAAATTGTAATCACGTTCTTGCATAAACAAAGAACCACCCATGATCACACAGTTCACAGTAATCAATGGCAGGAATACACCCAAGGCGTTGTACAACGCAGGCATGTATTTATCCATTACCATTTCCATGATTTGTACGATTGCAGCAATTACACCGATAAATGAAATAAAACTTAAAAAGCTTAAATCAACACCGGTGATACCTGCCCAGGCAAGTGCATCTTCTTTCAATAAATAAGTCAGGATCAAATTGTTAGCTGGCACTGTCACCGCTTGTACAACGATTACTGCGATACCCAAGCCAATTGCAGCTTTGATTTTTTTGGACATTGCCAAAAATGAACACATACCCAAAAAGAACGCCAGAGCCATGTTTTCAATGAAGACCGCTTTAACAAATAAACTTAATAGATGTTCCATTATGCGATCTCCTGCGTCTTGATTGAGTTAGGTGCAATTTTGAAATCTGCTTTCTCGACCTGATTCTTTTTCCAGCTGCGCAAAGCCCAGATAATCATACCGATGATGAAAAATGCACTGGGTGGTAACAACAGAAGCCCATTAGGAATATACCAACCACCATCAGTGGCCACTGGCAATACCTGAATACCAAACCATTTGCCTGCCCCAAAAATTTCACGGAAAGTTGCAATCACAATCAGCAACGCCGAGTAACCCAAACCATGACCAAAACCATCAAGGAAACTGGGAACCGGTGGATTTTTCAATGCGAAGGCTTCGGTTCGACCCATTACGATACAGTTGGTAATAATCAAACCGACAAACACTGAAAGTTGTTTACTCACATCGTAAGCAACCGCTTTCAATATTTGATCAACCACAATTACCAATGCAGAAATGATAATCATCTGCGCAATAATGCGCACACTGCTGGGCAAAAAATTACGAACCAACGAAACAAAAAAGTTTGAAAATGCAGAAACCAGTGTTAAACCAATTGCCATAACCAAACTGACTTTTACACTTGAGGTTACTGCAAGCGCGGAACAGATTCCCAAAATTTGTAAAATAACCGGGTTATTTTCAAATATGGGTTTCGTCAGGAGATCTCTAGTTTTAGCGCTCATAATTACGCTTCTCCATTTTTCAAGTTAGTGAGGAAAGGTTTAAAACCTGTATCACCCATCCAGTATTTAACGAGATTGCTCACGCCATTACTGGTCAGGGTCGCACCGGACAAACCATCAACCTTGTATTCTTTTTCGGGCGTTGCATCATCAACATGACCTTTGATCACACCGACTTTTACATCACCTGATGCAGAATAAATTTTCTTGCCAATCCAAACTGTTTTCCATTTTGGATTATCCACTTCACCACCCAGGCCCGGCGTTTCACCATGTGCATAAAAACCAAAACCCAATACGGTGTTCAAGTCTTTATCCAGTGAAATAAATCCTGACATGGTTGACCATAAACCTTTTCCGCGAACAGGCAGAATCACTTTGCTCAAATTACCTGCGTCATCATTCACCAAAAATACTTTTGCGTATTTTTCGCGAGTAATTAACTTGGCAATGTCTTCTTCAGGATTCAGCTTTATAGACAATTCCGGTTTTTTGGAAGATGCGGTTTGATCGAAACGCTCAATATCTGCGATAGCATCGGAAAATTTTCCGGTTTGTAAATCAACTATTTTCACCTGGATTTTTTCAAACTGTGCATCGACAGATTGGCTTTCGTCATAAATACCAGCCACTTTCAATACGTTCTTTTTGAAATCCAGTGCTTTGTTAGCGATTTGATGTGGTTTCAACATTACTGCAGAACCAGCCACCAAAATCGACGCCACCAAACACATAATCAATGTGACGGTGATGGTGTATTTTGCTGTTTGATTAGCCACGAGCCAGTCTCCGTTTAATGTTGGATTGAACGACGAAGTAGTCGATGGTGGGGGCAAACATATTGGCAAACAAAATGGCCAACATCATGCCCTCCGGATATGCAGGGTTCACTACCCGAATGGTAATCACCATGAATCCGATCAACGCACCAAAAACCCATTTACCGGTATTGGTCATAGAAGCTGATACCGGATCGGTCGCCATAAAGAACAAACCAAAAGCATATCCACCCAACACAAAATGCCACCAGAAAGGCATTTGGAACATAGGATTCTTACTGTCTTCACCGGCCCAGTTGTAAATCAACACCGTCACAACCGTGCCCAATAAAGTACCCAATACGATTCGGGTTGAGGCTATGCCCATCGCTAACAATACAAGCCCACCAGCCATAATCGCGAGTGTTGACGTTTCACCTATTGAACCTTGCTCAAAACCATAGAAGGCATCCCACCAGGTTAATTGATTGACTACATCTTGCATCCCGCTTTGTGCTGCAATCGAAAGCGCCGTTGCACCTGAGTAACCGTCTACTGCCGTCCAGACTGCATCACCTGACATTTCGGCAGGGTAAGCAAAGAACAAAAATGCGCGGCCAACCAATGCCGGGTTGAGGAAGTTTTTGCCAGTACCACCAAAAACTTCTTTGCCGACAACCACACCAAAACTGATACCCAATGCAGCTTGCCACAAAGGAATATCGGGTGGACAAGTTAACGCGAAGAGAATAGACGTTACAAAGAAACCTTCGTTAACCTCATGGCCGCGTTTCATGGCAAACAAGACTTCCCAAAATCCGCCCACAATAAAGACTGTGGCATAAATTGGCAGGAAGTAAGCTGCACCCAACACCAGGTTATCCCAGATACTTTGGGGGTTATGGCCAGCAAACCAGCTGGTCAACACACCGTGCCAGTTATCAATGCCGGTTGCACCGGTATCTGCCAATATAGTGTTGGCTTGAAAACCTACGTTGTACATACCAAAGAACATCGCCGGGAATGCACACAACCACACAGTGATCATGATGCGCTTGAGGTCTACACCATCACGCACATGGGCTGTTGATTTGGTGACATCAGCCGGTTTGTAGAAAACGGTATCGATTGCTTCGTAAAGCGCATACCAATTTTCATATTTGCCGCCTTTATGGAAATGCGGCTCCATCTTGTCGAGTAAATTTCTCAGCATGATTAGCCCTCATTCTCAATGCGCGACAGGTTATTACGCAGAATTGGGCCGTATTCGTATTTGCCAGGGCATACAAAAGTACACAATGCCAAATCCTCTTCATCCAATTCCAGACACCCCAATTGTTGTGCCGTTTCGGTATCGCCCACAATCAATGAACGCAGTAATTGCGTTGGCAAAATATCCAAAGGCATGACTTTTTCGTAAGAACCGACAGGCACCATTGCACGCTCACTACCATTGGTTGAAGTAGTGAATGCAAATTTTTTGCCGCCGAATAATTTCGAAATATAAAGCCCGAGCACCGAAAATTTATTGGTACCCACGCGTAGGTAATGCAGCATTTCACGCTCGCGACCTTCAAGCAATAAGCTAACTTGCGTATGGAAACGACCGAGGAAAGTCAAATTGCCATGTGAACGACGACCGCCAAAGACTGAACCGGAAATTACACGGTTTTCACCTGCTTTGCCCTGGCCTTGAGTCAGTTGATCCAGATTTGCACCCAGACGGGTTTTGATCAAACGTGGACGATCAACTTGTGGGCCTGCCAATGCAACCACACGATTCACATTCAAACGCCCGGTGGTAAACAACTCACCGATTGCCATCACATCCTGATAACCCACAGTCCACACCGTTTTTCTGGCAGACACTGGATCGAGGAAATGGATGTGCGTACCCGGGTTACCCGCTGGATGCACACCACCAAAAGCCTGATGCGTTTGATTGCCCTGACCTTTTGGTAAATCAACACCTTGCGCATGACAAACAAACACTTTGTCAGCCAGACGAGACAATAAAGTCAAACCGTTGGCAAAGGCTTCTTTGTTAGTGTCGATAATCACTTTTGGATCAGCGGCCAATGGATTGGTATCCATAGCCTGGACAAAAATAGAACTGGGTTTTGAACCTGGAACCGGTGCTTTACTGAAAGGACGCGTGCGAAACGCAGTCCACAAACCGGATTGAAGCAATTGTTGTTGAACCACTTCTGCTGACAAACCGACTAAATCGCTCGGGTTGTAACGGGTAAATTCAACAGCATCATCACCTTCAACATCAATCACCAACGAATGAAACACACGTTGATCACCACGGTTGATAGCACTCACTGTGCCGGATGCGGGAGCGGTGTAAATGACACCGGGGATTTTTTTATCGGAGAAAACTTCCTGTCCAACTTTTACTTTGTCGCCAACTTTGACGGCCATAGTTGGCTTCATGCCATGGTAATCAAACCCTATCAGTGCAACCTGACGAATTTGAGGCCCCTCCTCTATGGACTGAACGGGACTACCGGTAATAGGTAGATCCAATCCTCGACGAATCTTAATCATACGTCTCTGCCTGGTCATTCGAGTGGATATTAATCTGGATAATCCAGATCGCGAAAACACCTCGTCAACATGGCATCGACTGTTTATTACATCCTGGCGGGAATAAACAGCGTTCACAACATTGATCCGGTGGTCGGACTGTGAGTTATCACTGGCGTGCTAACTCACCGCCCTAAATCTGAGCCCAAAAAACACCCTCTTGAGCATTTAATACTCAAGCATTTGATTTAACGGGATTTTTTGCATAGCCCCTACAAAACGGCGGGATTATAAAGGGCGACTATCGCAATAACCATAGCAAACTTCAGGATTTCTTCTGTTTTGCATCAGATTGATGCATTTTTTGCGGAAAAATGACGATATTCCAACCCAAGTATTCAGGTGTTTCCATAAAATAAAAAACCGCGAATAAATCGCGGTTTTTTATTGGTACAGGAATTAACGATGCGGTCTTCTTCTTTTTGAAGAACTTGAACTGGAACTGGAACTGGAACTGGAACGCATTTTTTTCGAAGAGCTGGAGCTTGAACTGGAGCGCATTTTTTTCGAAGAGCTGGAGCTTGAACTGGAGCTACTTGAACTCGAAGGCCAGGATGTCATACATGAGCTACTTCTTGAGCTTGAGCTCCTGCTGGAACTGGACATTGAAGTTATCATCGAGCCATTGGTATGTGATCTCGAACTCCCGGCAAAACTGGAACTGACAGAGGTACTTGAACTTAAGCTGGAGGTTGCAGTGTCGTTCAAGCAGGTCAGACTGGAAGATGATGATGAACTGGAAGAGGACGACGCAGCTTGATGAATCTCCACATCAAAACGATGCAGCTTACCTTTCAAAACCAAACCGGGCAATTCATCTGCCGTACCAAAATCCCAATAAGGCACACCTTCAGCATCTTTTTCCTCAGCCCAGCCCTTGTAGATGGTCATGCCTGGGACGCAGTAAGTATCATCTGCTGCTGTCGGGCACTCCAATTGATCCAGCTTTAAAGATGCACTATCAACCAAAGTCGCACCGCGCGAACCCGGGAAAGAAAACCAATAACTATTGGTTACCACGGAGCTGGAAAATGCTGTACCAATAATTGGGTAAGTCATATCTATTGCTGCAACGTACTGATTAATAGCAAAAGATGAGCGAATCGTCACAGGATCAAATACTTGCCCTACCAGGCCACCAACGTAATAACCGCCGCTAAAATCGACTAAAGAAAAAGAATTACTTATTTCAAGCGGGTAACCCACTTCAGAAAGACCAGACACAGCTACCAAACCGCCCAATGTTGGCAAACCACGTGAGGCAACTACTTTTCCCGTCGCAAATACAGCGTTTATTTTGGTGTTGCTCGTCCTTCCGACCAATGTAGCCAAGTTGAATCCAGCCAGGATAGAGGCATTTTGAATACCGAGCTGTCGAATCTGTGCATTACGCGTAATACCGAACAATGCTTGCTCGTTGAGGGACGGACGATTGATTGTCAGATTCGTTATGACATACCCATTACCCTCAAACACCGCATTAAATTCCGGAATCGATAACCAACCAGCGCCACCATCCCAAAAACTATCCGCTTCATTAAATACGCCATCACCACTGGTATCAAAATCCAGATCTTTTGTTAGCTCAAAACCAAAACATCCGGTAGCAGGGCAACCATAATTACTGCCATACAAAGTTAAGCCCTGCGGATTATTACGAATTTCATTCAAGTCATTTAAATCATTTATTTCAATTAAACCATCGTCATCTACATCATAATCTGCGCGATTATTTTCTGCAGAAGCAGAAAAAGACATTAACCCCATAAGGGTCATTGCTAATAAACGGTATTTCATAAGCACCTTCCTTTAGACTGTTAGAAAAAATTTTATAAAAAGCCCGGTAACTTCAAAATACCGAATGTATCTCACCAACAACACTGAAAGTTTTTAATCATTTTGCAACAAAAAAACCGCAATTGAATCGCGGTTTTTTTATCAGCGTAGATATCATCCTCAAGGGAGCGGATGGGTTTCTTGATTAATTACAAATTGCTCCCGTGACTTTAGGTACTTGAGCAGCAACGCCTCTGGTTTTAGTACCAAGGAAACCAAACTGCACTGTTTGTCCTGGCGCGATATTGCCGTTGTATGTTTCGTTAATTGCGTTGTAAGGATTACTTCCGGTTATTTTTGCACTCCAGAATGATGTCATCCTGTCTGAACCTGTATAAGTCCAATTGACAGACCATCCATTCACCGCAGTTGTGCGATTATTTTTAATATAAATCGCCGCATTGAATCCGGTTGCCCATTCATTCAGTACAACATAAGTACATGAATTTGCCGTACCACTTGCACTTGAGCTGGATGCACTCGAAGGCGAAGATGAACTGATTGAACTTGAACGCAAAGAACTGGAGCTGGAACTTATACGAGTTCTTGAAGAACTGGAACTCGATTTTGAACTTGAACTGCTTGAACTGCTTGAACTGCTTGACCTTGAAGAACTTGAAGAACTTGAAGAACTTGAAGAACTTGAAGAACTTGAAGAAC
>CBFGPN010000078.1:0-16483 GCA_965650675.1 uncultured Cellvibrio sp. | reverse complement strand
GTTTTGCGAAAGCGGAAGAGATAGTATAGAACGATATATTCCCCCCTTTGAAATAGGGGGGCTAGGGGGGATTTAATATGTTTGGTTGTAATGTGTTTTTGAATTATTGATCAAGATCTTTAAATCTCTCCTAACCTCCCCTTCTCAAAGGGAGGGACTATGTTTCTCTCTTGCAGAGAGAAACCAGAGAGAAAATAAATTAACCGGATAAATCATGCTGCAAATCTACAACACACTAACCCGACAAAAAGAAACTTTTAAACCCATACATCCCGGAAAGATTTCCATGTATGTCTGCGGCATTACTGTTTATGACTATTGCCATATTGGTCATGCGCGCACATCAATTGCGTTTGATGTGGTTGCCAGATTTTTGCGTAGCCAGGGTTGGGATTTGAATTATGTGCACAATATTACGGACATAGACGACAAAATTATTCGTCGTGCCAATGAATCAGGAAAGCAATACGATCAGCTCACGCAATATTTTATTGATGTTATGCACGAGGATGAAAAAAGCCTCGGAATATTGCCGCCCACTATTGAACCGCGTGCTACTGAATTTATTGGCCCAATAGTTGAAATCGTAGAAACACTTATCCAAAAAGGCAACGCTTATGCAGCCAGTAATGGAGATGTATATTACCGCGTAAACAGTTTTAAAGAATACGGAAAACTGTCCAACAAAAATATTGATGAGTTGATGGCCGGCGCTCGCATCGAAGTTGATGAAATAAAAGAAGACGCTCGTGATTTTGTGTTGTGGAAAGCAGCAAAACCTGGCGAACCTTCCTGGCTATCACCATGGGGGCATGGTCGCCCGGGTTGGCATATTGAATGTTCAGCTATGGCAAAAAAATGCTGTGGTGATCAAGTTGATATTCATGGTGGCGGAGCAGATCTACAATTCCCTCATCATGAAAATGAAATTGCACAAAGTGAAGCAGCCAATGGACATGGTTATGTCAATTATTGGATGCACGCAGCACCTTTACGCGTTGATGGTGTGAAAATGTCCAAGTCATTGAATAATTTTTTTACCATTCGTGATGTGTTGAAAAAATATCATCCTGAAACAGTGCGTTTCTTTTTGATCAGTAGCCACTATCGAAGCCCTATTAATTATTCAGAAGATAATTTAATTGAAGCGCGTGCGGGCATTGAACGCTTTTATACAGCCTTGCGAGATTTTTTTCATGTTGAACCCACTGATTTGGCAAAAATGCAGGACAGTGAATATTACAAAAATTTCGTCGAAGCCATGAATGATGACTTTAACACCCGTGTGGCTCTGGCGGTTATGTATGATTTGGTTCGCGATTTAAATACGGCTGCAAAATCTGACGTTAATCTTGCAGAAAAACTGGCAGGTGAATTGAAAGCTATGGCGGGCATCCTGGGCATTTTGCAGTACAACCCTACAGAGTTTTTACAGTCAGGATCGTCAAACCAAATTTCTGCAGAAGCAGTAGAACAATTAATCGCTGAGCGCATACAGGCGAAAAAAGACAAAAACTATGCGCGTGCAGATGAAATTCGTAAAGAGCTGGTTGCGGCGGGTGTTTTGATTGAAGATTCAAAAGACGGCACAACCAAATGGCGTCGGGAATCATGAAACCTTGGCTAAAATCTTTCTTTGGTAATCGCGGCTTCGGCGTCAATATGCTCGCCTGTTTTTGTTTTTTGATGCTGGCGGTTTACGGTTGGGGATTGACTTGGCAAGAAGTCGGAAAATATTTTTTAATGTTTCTGTTGTTGTTGATAATAATCCTGGTGCCTGCATTTTTATTGGGATTTTTCCTGCAGAAGTTTCGTAAATAAACAGTCAATCATGTATTTTTAATCATCCGATGATGAATTAAATCCGCCCATGTCACCAGACGTAGGGTGAACATTTGGATTCTTCGGCAGGTTATCTGGAATGGATTCTGGATTGTTTTCAAGTTTTCTGGCATTTCTTTCAGTAAGAAATAAGATGCTGCCAACTATAAATAAAATAACACTCACAACGAACCATTTAATATTGAACCACCAACAAAATGGAAGACTGATAACTCCGCTGGAAAGGGTGATGAAGCCTGCAATTTCCCGAAAATTGGTCATCATCACACCCGGTTTAAAATAATTTCCAAAACTACTTTGCTGCCAAAATAAGCCAGCATCAGACTGACGAAACCTGCCAGTGTCCAGCGTATTGCTTTGTTACCTCGCCAGCCACGGAAGTGGCGGCCGCCGAGTAATCCTGCGTAAATAAGCCAGGCCGCGATTGCGAAAACGGTTTTGTGAATTAAATGTTGTGCAAACATATCTTCCAAAAACCAGAAGCCGGAAGCAATTGCCAGAGTTAATAAAATTTCACCTATCCAGACAAACTCGAATAACAGTGCTTCCATGGTTTGTAATGGTGGTAATAATTTTGTTTGGGCGAAATGCTGTTTGTTTTTTAATAATTTATTTTGGTAGGCTAAAAAAATGGCCTGCAGGCTGGCTATGGTCAACAGGCTGTAAGCGAGGATCGAAAGAATTACATGAACTGCAATATGAAAGTCCAGTATTAGTTGTTCACCCAGATAGTCGCCAATTATCGCCAGTATCAAAGATAAGCAAGTCAGGGGAAAAAGAAGAATAAATAAATTTTGTAATGGTTTTTTAATGCTGCTGATTAACACAATCGCATTAACAACCCAAAAAATTAAAGAAGATGCATTAAATAAGCTCAGCTGGAATCCTGAAGGAGTAAAACAGGCCGTGAAAATGGCGAGTCCGTGTAGCATCAGTGCCAACAGGCAAATGTAAACAATCTGTTTTTTTGAAGGTGATGCTTGCTGCTTGATTTTGCTCCAGATAAAAAATGAAGCTGATATATAGATCAGGAACGCAGCAAGATTGGCAATCAGTATCGTCATGGTAAAAATGAACCTGGTAATCTTGCAGCGATTGTGTCACAGCGGGGTGTGAAAATACAAACGAGGGGATGCTGGCCAACAGGTGGGAATGAGTGACAGGCAGTTACAGAATCCGAGGTTAGAATAGAGCCGTTTTGAGGATAGGCCATTTTTTTAATTCGTTTCCATTTTTAATCAGAACCGAGTAAGGGCATTCTATGGTGGTGGGTTTGGTATCGCTCAGGGTAAACAGGTACAGATGCCCGGTTTCATTGGCCGGTATTAATCCCGGGCAGTAAGAAGAGACTTTGTTTTCATCCAATAACGGGAAAAAACCATTGGTGCCATGTGCCATGTAGCGAATTTCGCCCATGCCAAGGTTTTTGGCGAAGGACTCAAGTTTTCGTAGCAGGGATTCATCAATTGTTCCTGCAGTGGAAATGGCGTAGGTGTTGTAAAAAAAGTCTTCTTGTTCTGATCGACGTAAAAGGTAATTGGGGATTATTTTTTTATCTGTAGCGGCCTTATATTCCTTATAGGTCTTTTTCCAAAAACTGAAAATAAAGAACAGATTCGGGATATGTTTCTTGTAGAACGCAGGATCTTCAAGTCGTTGTTCCAGCCGTTCAACATTCATGGCAGCATCTCATTTTTAAAAAGGGAATGGCGCAAATAATAGCAGCTTGAAAATGGCGATTTACTGTTCAGGACAAAAAATTCAGAAAAATTTAAGATTTGGCAAAACCCTCATTACAAGGTCGCAACTACTTGGGTGAGGGGGTATAATTCGGCCAATTTTTACATAAGACGAGATGCTCCATGTTCGATAATCTTACTGACCGCCTTTCCCAAACCCTTCGCAGTATTACCGGCAAAGCCCGCTTGAGTGAGGACAATATCAAAGATGCCTTACGCGATGTTCGTAAAGCATTATTGGAAGCTGATGTGGCGTTGCCTGTCGTCAAGGCTTTTATTGATCAGGTACGCAGCCGCGCATTGGGACAACAAATCAGCAAGGCACTCAACCCTGGTCAGCAGTTTCTCAAAATTGTCCAGGCTGAGTTAGTCGCAACCATGGGCGAGGCCAATCAAAGTTTGAATCTTGCCCAGCAACCTCCGGCCATTATTTTGATGGCGGGTTTACAGGGCGCGGGTAAAACGACTTCGGTTGCAAAATTGGCTCGTTTTCTGAAAGAACGCGAAAAGAAAAAAGTGTTGGTAGTCAGTGCTGACGTTTATCGCCCTGCTGCTATACAGCAGCTGCAAACACTTTCCGGTGAAATCAGTGTGGATTGTTTTCCATCATCCGGTGATCAAAAACCATTGGACATAGCCCGTGCTGCACTGGATCACGCCAAACGACAATTTTTTGATGTGTTGATTGTTGATACTGCTGGTCGTTTGCATGTTGATGAAGAGTTGATGGTTGAAATCAAACAACTTCATGCTGCATTGAATCCGGTTGAAACCTTGTTTGTGATTGATGCCATGATTGGCCAGGACGCGGTCAACACTGCCAAATCATTTAATGATGCATTACCACTCACTGGTGTGATTCTGACCAAAGCAGATGGTGACGCCCGTGGTGGTGCGGCCTTGTCTGTGCGTCAAGTGACAGGTAAACCGATTAAATTTTTGGGGATGGGAGAAAAAGTCGATGCACTCGAACCTTTCCATCCAGATCGTCTCGCGTCACGCATTTTGGGAATGGGTGACGTGCTTTCTCTGATTGAGCAAGTTGAACGCACAGTCGATAAAGAAAAAGCAGAAAAATTAATTCAGAAAGTCACCAAAGGACAAAAATTTGATTTGAATGATTTGCGTGAGCAATTACAACAAATGAAAAATATGGGCGGATTAACTTCTATGCTGGATAAATTACCTGGCTTGGGTAACGTATCGCAAATGGCACAAATGGCGAATGCCAATAAACAGTTTTCACAAATGGAAGCCATCATTAATTCGATGACCCCCTGGGAGCGCAAAAATCCTGATGATTTGAGTGGCTCACGTAAACGTCGCATCACAGAAGGTTCCGGAACCAGTATTCAGGATCTGAATCGTTTGTTAAAACAACACAAACAAATGGCAAAAATGATGGGCAAAATGAAAGGCGGTGGCATGTCGAAAATGATGCGCGGTCTTGGTGGCATGATGCCCGGTGGTGGAATGTTACCACCGGGATTTAAATAATTTTTCATGCCGTTTTTCAATCAACACCAACTGTTTATTGACGGGAAATGGTGCGATGCTGATTCACTCGCCACCTTTCCTGTGACTTGCCCCGCGACACAAGAAATTCTTTCACATATTGCCGATGCATCGGAAACCGATGTGTTCAACGCGATAACCGCTGCAGCAACAGCGTTTATGGATTGGCAAGCATCTTCATTCAAAGATCGCAGCCGTTTGTTACGCAAGTGGTTTGATCTGGTTATTGAAAATCAGGAAGAACTTGCAAAACTGATTACACAGGAATCAGGAAAGCCCTTGGCAGAAGCTCGTGCAGAAGTTGCTTACGCTGCAAGTTATATTGAATGGTTTGCAGAAGAAGCCAAACGAATTTATGGCGATATTATTCCTTCTGGCAATCAACATTCATTACGTGTTATCAAGCAACCCGTTGGCGTAGTTGCACTGATTACTCCCTGGAATTTTCCACTGGCGATGCTAGCCAGAAAAATGGCTCCGGGATTGGCAGCAGGTTGTACTCTGGTCGCCAAACCAGCGGCAGAAACACCTTTGACTGCATTGGCTTTATGTGAGTTGGCACAAGTTGCGGGATTTCCGAAAGGCGTAATCAATTGTGTGCCGGGTACACAAGCAGAATTAATCGGCAAAATTTTTACTTCGGATTTGCGCGTGCGCAAAATTTCTTTTACCGGATCAACTGCAGTCGGCAAACAATTAATTGCACAATCAGCAGAAAGTGTTAAACGTTTATCAATGGAATTAGGTGGTAATGCACCCTTTATTGTGTTTGATGACGCCGATATTGAAAAAGCAGTTGAAGGCGCTATGCAGTCGAAATTCCGCAATTCCGGGCAAACTTGTATCTGCGCCAATCGTTTTTATATCCAGCATAATATTTATGATGAATTTGTAAAAAAACTGTCCAGAAAAATGTCACAACTGGTTGTAGGCAATGGATTGGAAGAGGGCGTTACAATAGGCCCGTTAATTTCTGAAAAAGCACGCCAAAAAGTGTTGAGGCTAATTGATAGAGCGGTAGCATCAGGCGCAGAGATTTATCATCAGTTACCCTTGAATACCGATTTATTGACAGGATTTTTTGTGCCCCCCACATTGCTGACGCATCTGGAATTTGATGCCAATATTTTGCGTGAAGAAGTTTTTGGACCGGTAGTCTCAATCTGCCGTTTCACAAATGAAAACGAATTGATTCAACAGATCAACGAAAGCGAATACGGATTAGCCGCCTACCTCTATACCCAAAACGCATCGCGCATTCACCGGCTCACTCAACAAATACAAGCAGGCATGATCGGCATCAACACCGGTTTAATCTCCAACGAAATGGCACCTTTCGGCGGAGTAAAACAATCAGGTTGGGGCAGGGAGGGTTCCCGTTATGGCTTGGATGATTATCTTTCATTGAAGTATTTGTGTGAGGTTTTGTGATGGAAAAAAACACCCCGCAGCAGCGTTATTATTTCATTGAATTAATGGCATGGTGGGAGGGTGGAATCAACGCGCCAAAAATCGAACAACAATTTTCGCAAAGTCGCCAACAGAGCAGTAGCGACATTAATCAATACAAAAAATTGGCGCCTGATAATTTACGTTACGATGCTTCACAAAAAACTTATCTTCCGACTCAACAATTTAAACCACTTTATATTTCCGACAGCGCAGACGATTATCTTTTCTGGTTTCACACTAAACAATTAATCGCGCCCAGTATTGGGCAACATTCTGAAATTTTATCCATTCCGCCCCGTAAAATATCACCAGAGGTTATTCGAAACCTGGTAGCCGCTATTCGTCAACAAAAACGTGCAGACGTAGATTACGTTTCATTGAATGCGCCCAATCATGAAGGGCGCATAATAGCACCGCACAGTTTTATTAATGCAGGCAATCGTTGGCACTTGCGCTCTTGGTGTGAAAAAAGTCAGGAGTTCCGTGATTTTGTATTAAGCAGATTTCGTGGCATACCTGATTTATATAAAGACAAAACAGAGCATACTATAGAAAAAGATCACGCATGGAACACACAAGTTACTATACAGCTACAGCCTGATCAGAGACTTTCACCAGAAAAACAATCCGTTTTGCAAAACGATTACCAAATGCAAAATGGCCAACTCAACATCACCACACGCGGTTGTCTTGTTCAATATTTATTACGCGAAATGCAAGTCAGTACCAAAGTATTAGACGGTACTCCCGAAGCACAACAATTAGTCTGCGTAAATTTATCCGAAATAAAAAAATGGTTATTTGAATAATTGTTGTAATACCGTGTAATTCCCTCTCCCTCTGGGACGACTGCATGATGCAGGAGGTAGGGCAACGCAGGAGCTGTCGCCGAGAGGATGAAGGCATATGTAAACTCACTTTACCTGTTTTTATGAACAGCGTTGCTTGATCAATAGCATAACAATAAAAATGCAGCATCAAATTGATTCGTATTCATGCGTAGGGGCGGCCCGCCGTGGCTGCCCAAAATAACAAAAGGTAATGCTATGGAAGATTTGTCACCATCTGATTTAAAAGCAATTTTGCATTCAAAACGTGCCAATCTTTATTATTTGGAGCACTGCCGTGTGATGCAAAAAGATGGACGGGTTTTGTATTTGCAAGAGGCCAAGCATGAAAATCAGTATTGGAACATTCCCATCGCCAATACAACGGTGCTTATGTTGGGCACGGGTACGTCAATTACACAAGCAGCTGTCAGAATGCTATCGCAAGCAGGCGTGTTGTTAGGCTTTTGTGGTGGCGGTGGCACGCCACTCTACATGGGAAATGAAATCGAATGGTTTACGCCACAGAGCGAATATCGCCCCACACAATATTTGCAAGGGTGGCTTTCATTCTGGTTTGATGACGCAAAACGTTTTGAGGCTGCAAAACAAATTCAATTGTTTCGTATTCAGTATCTTGAACATGTGTGGCAAAAAGATCGCGATTTAAAAGTGGAAGGGTTCAATGCCGATGACGTGGATATACAACAGGCACTGGCCAATTATAAAAATCGCCTTGATCAAGCCAATAAATCTGCCGATATTTTATTAACCGAAGCACAGTTAACCAAAAGTCTATATAAATATGCAGCTCGAATCACTAAACAGGATGGTTTTGTTCGTGAACGTGAATCAGTTGATAAAGCCAATACATTTTTGAATCACGGAAACTATTTAGCCTACGGTTTAGCCGCTTGCACATTATGGGTATTGGGAATTCCGCACGGGTTCGCTGTCATGCATGGCAAAACCCGTCGTGGTGCTTTGGTGTTCGATGTGGCCGATTTAATAAAAGATGCTATCGTTTTGCCTTGGGCATTTATTTGCGCAAAAGAAAATGCGACAGAACAGGAATTCCGGCAGCAATGTTTACAGTCATTTATCAATAATAAAGCGCTGGATTTTATGTTCGATCAAGTAAAAGCAATTGCTTTGTGCGGTGAGCCTGAAGAAGGTGATCCACTATGATGGTCACATTTGTTTCCCAATGCCAAAAAAATGCATTGAAAAAAACACGTCGGGTGTTGGATGCCTTCGCCGACAGAATAGGCGATAACACCTGGCAAACCGTGATTACAGAAGATGGTTTAATCACCGTCAAAAAAATGCTGAAACAAACAGCCAGTAAAAATACCGCAGTCAGTTGCCACTGGATCCGCAGCCGCTCACGCAGTGAGTTGTTATGGGTAGTGGGCAGCAGGAATCAATTTGATGAGGTGGGTAGGGTACCGGTGAATAGTACGATGAACGATTTGGATGAAAAGCAGGATTTTCATTTAAATAAATACGTAATTGCTCTGTTATCTCAGATGGCTGGTTTATTTCACGATGTAGGAAAGGCAATGGCTTTATTCCAACAAAAACTATTACCTGAGTTTATTGGAAAATCCCATGAACCTTATCGACATGAGTGGGTTTCGTTAAGAATATTTCAGGCTTTTGTAGGCGATAATTGTGACAGAAGCTGGCTTAATGAATTGGCAAATATTGACAATAATACCGAATTCAAGGTTCTAGAGAATTTGAAATCACTTAGTGATGGCATGGTGTCATCTCCAGCAAATCCATTTAAGGTATTGCCTCCAATTGCTAAATTGGTCGGATGGTTAATTGTATCGCATCATAGATTACCTCAATATCCAACAGATGGTGACAATGCTCCAATGTTTGAAAACATAGAGTACTGGCTAACAGACAAATTTGAAGCGTGTTGGAATTCACCTCAATGTCTAAATTCGGATTGGCATGAAAAAGTAATTGAAGATAATTGGCGGTTTCCATACGGTACACCCTTTAAAAGTGCGCTTTGGCAGACACAAGTTAGTCTTGTCGCTAAGAAAATATTAAATGAAGATCGAATTTTTATTCAAGATTGGTTGCCCCAAAATTTTACTGCGCATATTTCTCGTTTGTCTCTAATGTTGTCAGATCACTATTATTCATCAAAAAAAGATGCATCTCCCCAATGGCAGGATCGAAATTACCAAGCCTATGCGAATACCGATAGAGATGAAAATGGAAAAAAGTATCGTAAGCAAAAACTTGATGAACACAATATCGCAGTTGGGAATCATGCTTACTGCATAGCGAAAGCTTTACCTGAATTACGGGATGATTTGCCCGCATTAAAATTAAACAAAGCCTTGTCTAGTAAAGTGCCAAAGGAATATAGAGATAATTTCGGGTGGCAAGATAAAGCCTATGAATTAGCAACATCAATTAGAGATGCCTCAAATAAATACGGTTTTTTTGGAATAAGTATGGCATCTACTGGTAAAGGAAAAACTAGAGCGAATGCAAGAATAATGTATGGTTTATCAGATGATGAAAAATGTCGATTCAGTGTGGCTTTAGGACTGAGAACACTTACCTTGCAAACAGGTGATTCATTAGAAAAGGATCTAAAGCTGGGAAAAGATGAGTTGGCGGTGTTAATTGGCTCACAAGCAGTCAAAGATTTGCACCAGCAATCGCGCGAGCAAGAAATATCTGTGCAGCATGACCTTGGAAGCGAATCTGCTGAATCTTTATTGAAAGACGAAGTAGCCTTAAAAGAAGATTTGCCTTTGTATAGTGGCGTCTTGGCCACCTGGCTTGAACATGATCCGAAAATATTAAAATTGATTCAGGCGCCGGTATTGGTGAGCACAATTGATTATTTAATGCCTGCAACTGAAGGAATGCGAGGTGGCAGGCAAATTGCGCCTATGTTACGACTGTTAACGTCTGATTTGGTGCTTGATGAGCCGGATGATTTTGGTCTTGAAGATTTACCAGCCTTATGCCGGTTAGTTAATTGGGCTGGTATGTTAGGCGGTCGTGTATTGTTATCAACAGCAACTATTTCGCCTGCATTGGCTAAAGCATTATTTTCTTCTTATCAAGCAGGTAGAAAACATTACACACAAGTGAATGGTGAATATGGAGAATTGTCTGAAATTTGTTGTGCGTGGTTTGATGAATTCAATAAGCCTGTTACAAAAATCATAGGTGATGTAGCTCTTTATCAAGCGGAACATAATATTTTTGTTGAAAGACGTATTAAAAATCTGACGGATAATACGAAATCACTTCGCAAGTCGAAAATCATTTCTATACAAAAGAATAATGAATTTCAGCCCAGTATTTTGATGGCTAATGTGATTAGGCAATCAATAGTTGAATTGCACAATTACCATGCTGTATCGGTTGCAGATAAAAACGTGTCGATAGGGTTGGTTAGGTTTGCAAATATTGATCCGCTTATTGCAATAGCAAAATTTTTATTGGGGCAGGATGCTCCAAGCAATTATGTGATTCATTACTGCATATATCATAGCCAATTTCCATTGTTACAACGTTCAAGAATCGAAAGTCAGTTAGATAAGGCCTTAACTAGACATGACGAAAAAAAATGGTTAGACCAAAGTGGGATAAAAGAGTTGATCGAAAAAACGGAAGAGAAAAATCATATTTTTGTCGTCTTGGCTACGGCAGTGGCCGAAGTTGGACGAGACCACGACTATGATTGGGCAATTGTAGAACCTAGCTCTATGCGTTCAATTATTCAATTGGCAGGGCGGGTGCAGCGCCATCGTCAACAAGAACCAAAAGAGAATAATATTTATATTTTGTCTAAAAATTATAAAGGTCTAAAAGGAAAATCCCCTTGTTTTGAAAAACCGGGATTTGAAACTAATCATCTTTTTTCTATGCCGTTGAATTATTCTTCCACAGATTTGGAAAATCTATTGAATCATGGTGAATTATATGAAATTAATGCAATTTCTAGAATACAAGCGCCTTCTGAGTTGTCTTTAACAAATGACGGTCAGCCAAAGTTCAAAACATTTAATGGCTTGGAGCATTTTTCGCAAACGCTTCGCTTGGAGGGTAGTGGAAAGGAAAAAAATTCAGCTGCTCAGTGGTGGTTAAATGAAGTCACTTGGTGTGGTGAAATTCAGCGATTACAGCCATTTAGGCAGTCAACCCCAAACGATGATTATAGAATTGTCTTTTCTCGTTCAGGAAAAGAGATTTGGCAAAAGAAAATAAAAAGGACATCACCGCCTGAGTATGAAAATACTACCGACATAGCTATGCAGCCAGAAAATATTAAGATAGGTCATGGCAATTCAATTTGGGGAGCCTTTAGCCTGAAAGATGAAGTGAATCTTTTAAGTAAAAAATTAAATGAAGAGGAGAATCGCGTTTTGGAAAAATTTACTCACTTATCACTCAGAGTTTTAGATGCTAATTCCAGTGAGCAATGGCAAAGCCATTATGCCCTGGGTGTATACAAGAATTTAAAGAAGGATGAGTATAGCAATGATCAATAAAGAAATATCACAGGCATTGTCAGATAAGATCGTCGAATATTTGAACAATAGACGGGATGATAAAGAAGAATCCTTTTTGAAATCTAAAGCCAAGAAGAATAAGCAAGGTAAAGTTACAAATGGTGCGATAATTGAGCGCGTTATTGCCTGTATTAAGAAAATTAGCTCAGAAAAATATCAGCTTTCTGATATAGAAAAGTTAAAAAAATCAAAGGATCAAACATCATTAGAGTTTCAAAAAGAGAAATTAGAAAGATTGCTCGCATTAGTTGGCGAAAATGTTGTGAATCAGGAACTAATAGACTTAAAGAGCGAATATAAAAAATTTGTAATTACAAATACTAAGGATCACGAGCCAATCAACTGGTTAAATGAATGGTCATCCAAAGCTGTTGATATCAGTTTTGCTACACATGTTGGTAAGTTGACGCATTCAAGCAGTAAAAGCTCTAGTATTTTAGATGTGACAACGGAAACAAATGATAGTTATTTGACGACAAATCAGTTGAAAACTCTAGCTGTAGACACAGCTTCTTCTAACGCTGCATCACTTCCTGTAGCTGATGTTTTAAAATTGTCTGTTAATAATGTCAGCGTGCTAGATTTGATAAAAAGTGGTGATGATTCAGTCTTTATAAAATTTACTGATAACCAATCAACAATTGATGGTTGGTGTGAGAGCTTTAAACAGGCGTTTGATAGTAGTAAAAAACAAAGCTATTTCCTATCAAAGCAAGTCTATTTTCCTGTTAGTGAAAACCAGTATCACTTGTTGATGCCACTGGCATCGTCTTCGCTGATCCAAGAGTTACACCTAGAACATAAGAAGCGTTGGGAAGAACCGCTGCATATAGCATTTGATCAACAAAGTAAGAAAATGTACTCGCCTACGATAGTGATTCGCTATCCTAATAAGGCGTATTTGCATGTTACAGGCTCAAACCATTCGAACGCCTCATCACTCAACGGTAAGCGCGGTGGACGAATACCATTAATGTCTGCATTGCCACCTCAGTGGAATTCACGGTTGCCTTCTTACGTTGATAAGTCTTCTATATTTTCTAAAGAACTTGCTTTTGAACTGAAAGAGGAAATTGGTGAATTAGCTATTTATTTATTACTGCTAAAAAATAAGGAACTAAGCATTAATGAGCCAAAACGGAATGCCGCTGTCTTTAGCAAGTTGAGAGTAATCAATGGTGCTTTATTTAACTACATAGAAAGCATTAACGAGACTGAGAATTGTGAAGGATGGACAGCTAGTAGTAAATTGCCAATTGAAGAGCAGCTTTTATTTGAATCACAACGTGAAGATGAAGGAGTACGTGTTTTTAAAACCGATCACAATTGGCAAAAAAAAATCAGTGGGAAGTTCGGTCGTTGGTTAAATCAACAGTTAGAAAAGAATAAAAAATTGGGGCTCACACCAATCCAAGCGAGTTTATGGGCTGATTGTTTTCTAATTGATTTAAAAGAAAGGGTTGCAGTCAGAGAGGTTGAGCTATGAGTCAGTATTTGGTGTTAGGTCATATAGATGTACAAAATGCGAACTCTATTGCTGGACTGACTTGGGGGTTTCCTGCTGTAACTGGCTTCCTTGGTTTTACTCATGCATTAAATAGGAAATTATCTAGTCAATTTGATGGTAACTATGAGTGTGAGCTTTCGGGTTGTGCAGTAATTTCTCATGTTCATCAGAACAAAGTCTATCAGCCTAAAAAATATGCCGATTATGAATTTCTGCAAAGTAAAAATCCTCCCGTTCTTGATATACATAAAAAATCATCGCCGCCAATTATTGAAGAAGGAAAGATGAATTTAACGGTTAGTTTAGTGATTGAGTTATCCGATTCGCTATCATTAAATACTGAGCTAATAAAGCAATTTGAAAATAATGTTTTGGATTGTTGTTGTAAACTACGTTTGGCTGGTGGAACGATTCTAAACATCAAGCATGTTAAGTTGCTATCCGCTAATACCCAACAGCAACAACTAACTATGCTGAGAAAAATAAAGCGGTTGATCATGCCCGGTTTCGTTTTAATTGATAGAAGTAATTATCTTCAAGAGCACTATCAAGGATTGTTGGCACAATATGATTCAGGAAAAAATGAAATTCCCACCCAGCTTGATGCATGGCTAGATTTTTGTGCTTTGAAAAGCAAGGCAATACCAAGATTGGCGCAAGGCCAAACTGAACCTGACGACAATACACCAGCAGATTGGCAGTTTTTACCGAAACCTAGGTCAGGTTATTTGGTTCCGTTAATGGTTGGATATAAAGCCATTAGTGATTTATATGACGCGGGGAAAGTGGCCAACACCCGAGATGAGAAGACATCTACTTGTTTTGTTGAAGCTATACATTCGGTGGGCGAATGGAAAAGTATTCATTCGCTTGATTCAATTGAGCAAGTGATTTGGCGTTATGAACATGATGGGCAGTGGTATTTATGCAAACAAAACCAATCGAAAAGTAACGACGAAAATGAACCAACAAAATTGATAGACAGCAATGAAGAATTACTCCAAACCCTAAACTTTAATGATGCACTTAAATTATTTTGAGGATTTCCTTATGACTGATATAAATCTGCCTTCTGTGCTTGCCTTTGACCGAAAATTAGAACCTTCTGACGCTTTAATGTTTTCAGGGAGTTGGTCTGATATTGGTGATGATAAAAAGTGGTCACCAATAGAACTTTTTGAACGTCGCAATCGAGCTGTAAAGAGCAACTTTAAAAAGGAAGTCTTGGATGATGAGGAAAAATTGCAAGAGGCAATTAGGGAGGCCAACTTGTCTTGGGGCGATGATGCAGCGCTCGCACACAATAACGATACATTAAAGCTAAGCTTTAGTTTGCGTGTTGTATCTGGCATAGAAAAACCATCGGTCTGCAATGATATTAACTTTGAGTCTTGTTTTAGAGAGCAGGTAAATGGATATGTGCAATCAAATTTAAGTGAGTTGTCAAACCGTTACGCTTATAACATAGCGAACGGTCGGTTTTTGTGGAGAAACAGAGTTGGTGCGCTAAATATAAAAGTGTTTGTGTCACATCCTACATTAAAGGATCCATTAAAATTTGATTCATATGATTTCGAGCTAAACCAAACTAATTCTGATGATGGAGATGTTATTTCTTTGGCTAACTTAATTAGCACGGGTTTGTCCGGTAGTGAGAGCGTTTTGTTAAAAGTATCTGCATTTGTTCAGCTCGGCGAAGGACAGAGAGTATGGCCTTCACAGGAGATGGTTTTAAATTCACCTAAAGGTGAGAAAAGTCGTCACTTATTTGGCTTGAATGGCCAAGCTGCAATGCACTGCGAAAAAATTGGTAATGCACTTAGAACTATCGATAATTGGTTTGCTGCTAATGCCAGTGACCCTATTGCAGTAGAGGCATACGGTTCTGTGACGCAACGTGGTGTGGCATACCGATCAAGTCGAAACGATTTTAAAACTTTGCTTCTCAGATGGCTCAATGGTGGAGATGTTTCTTTAACGGATAAGCATTTTGTTGTGGCTATGTTAATTCGGGGTGGTGTATTTGGTGAAAGCGGTGGTGATGAGGAGTAATCAAATCATGAACTATTACCAAGAACTCATCTTATTTGAAAATTCTGAAGTCGGCTTGGGCTTCATCTGGCAAAAAGTATTTCAACAAGTGCATATAGCACTTGTTGAAAATGGCTATGAGTCAGAGCGTAAGTTAAATGATAGTTCTGTAAAAATACTTAAAAATTCTAAAGTTGCAGTTTCCTTTCCTGAATATGGCGATAAAAAATTCTCTCTGGGTTCAAAGTTGCGATTATTTAGTGAAACGGAAGAGGAACTTGAAAAGCTGAACATTAATAATTGGCTAAATCGTTTAACTGACTACGTTCAAATAAGCTCAATTCAGCTTGTACCAGAAAGCGCAACGTTTATGGTTTTCAAACAGAAAAGAGTTAAAGGCGTGAAACGGTTGGAAGAATCTTTGAATAAAAAGGCAGAACACATCTCGAAAAAATATGGTGTTGATAAAAGTGAATGCCTTAAAGAGCTAAAATTAAAAAATCATTTTGAAAAAAGCCAATTACCTTTCATTCAGTTGGAAAGTCAAACCAGTAAACAGCGCGGTGAAAACGGTTTGTTTCAAATATTTATTGAAAAATTGGAATGTAGCGAGTCTGCTCATGGTGAATTCGACTGTTATGGTTTAGCGTTAAGTAAATCTGCCACCGTCCCCTGGTTCTAAACCCTTCGCGATCCAATTCAATTCACCAGCGAATTGAATTGGATTTTTTACATCCATTCCCCATATTGCCATCGATACTGTTTTTATATACAGTTCTGTCTCATCGAAGGCCAGTATATAAATGAAGGTTGATAATGGAGCCGCAGCATATTCAAGCACTAACCGCCACATTTGAGGGGCACGCGCAAGAAACAGAAAACGGGGTTGAGTATTGGCTTGCCCGAGACCTGCAACATCTGTTGGATTATGGCAAATGGGATAACTTTCAGAGCGTGATTTCCAAGGCTAAAACGGCCTGTGAGTTGTCTGGCCATGCTATAGCTGATCAT
>CBFGPN010000077.1:0-16594 GCA_965650675.1 uncultured Cellvibrio sp. | reverse complement strand
TCGAAAGGGAGTTATGGTTGGGCGGTGGTTGCAGATCCAACTTTGGATGAAAAAGTTGGTAATGGGTTTGATGGTGTTGTTGATTATTTGGGGTGCTTATAAAGCATTGGGACCTTTGGCTGAATTATTTCAGCGGCCCATTAAAAGTGTCACGGTTGAAGGAGAGTTTCACTTTATTACGCAAGAACGTGCGACCCAATTAATTACCAGGGAGATTAATGATGATTTTTTACAAATTGATCTGTCCAGGATCAAAACAGTGCTTTTGGATGATCCCTGGGTTGAAAGTGTGACGTTGACAAGACGTTGGCCTGACACTTTGGTGGTCAAGATCGCTGAACAAAAACCGATTGCCAGATGGGGAGAAGGATTTTTGAATCAGCGCGGTGAAATTGTGCGAGTCAAAGAAATGAAAGGACTAAACGATTTGCCCTGGTTGCAGGGAGATGAAATTTACGCAGCAGAAATTTTGCAGCAGTATCAGGATTTATCTTTATTGTTACGTGCGCGTGGATTGGAAATTGTTGCATTAAAATGCGATAGCAAAAAATCCTGGCGATTAACGATAAAAAATAATGTCGAAATTGCTATTGGACGCGATCAGGTGATGGAAAAAATGCGTAGATTTGTTACTGTATATGAAACACAATTGCAAGCAGTTTGGCAGGATGTTAAATCAATCGATGTGCGTTATTTAAATGGAGTCGCAGTTGATTGGATCGATGGGTCGGAAACGGCGAAAAAAATGATAAAAGAGCAATCGTCAAAACCGGCGATTAATAATTTGACTCACTGAAATTAATGAAGTGAACGAGCAATCAGGTAAACGAGGTTAATTGAATGGCCCATGCCACCGAAAATAAATTGATCGTAGGGTTGGATATTGGCACCTCAAAAGTGGTGGCGATAGTGGGTGCCATTACGCCTGAAGGTCATTTGGAAATTGTTGGAATTGGTTCGCATCGTTCTACCGGATTAAAAAAAGGAGTGGTGGTTAATATTGAATCCACCGTGTTATCGATTCAGCGCGCCATAGAAGAAGCGGAATTAATGGCGGGCTGCCAGATTCATTCTGTTTATGCCGGTATCGCAGGCAGTCACATTCGCAGTTTGAATTCACACGGCATAGTGGCGATTCGCGATAGGGAAGTGTTGCCGCAGGATTTGGAACGAGTCATTGATGCTGCACAAGCGGTGGCAATTCCTGCCGATCAAAAGATTCTGCACATATTGCCGCAGGAATTTATTATCGATGATCAGGACGGTGTGAAAGAACCTTTGGGCATGTCGGGTGTTCGTCTTGAAGCGAAAGTGCATCTTGTGACCTGCGCCGTAAATGCAATTCAAAATATTGAGAAATGTATTCGACGTTGTGGTCTGGAAGTTGAAGACGTCATTTTGGAACAACTGGCATCCAGCTATTCAGTATTAACAGATGATGAAAAAGAATTGGGTGTGTGTGTTGTTGATATTGGTGGTGGTACGACGGACATCGCCATTTTTAAAGAAGGTGCGATTCGTCATACCGGTGTGATTCCGATTGCGGGTGATCAAGTCACCAATGACATCGCCATGGCATTGAGAACACCAACACCCAACGCAGAAGAAATCAAAATTAAATACGCTTGTGCTTTGGCAAAACTGACAAGCCCGGATGAAACCATCAAGGTGCCCAGTGTTGGTGATCGGCAACCACGCGATTTATCCCGACAAGCATTGGCTGAAGTGGTTGAACCGCGTTATGACGAATTGTTTACTTTGGTGCAGGCAGAGTTACGTCGCAGTGGTTACGAAGATTTGATTGCAGCGGGAATTGTATTAACCGGTGGGACTTCCAAGATGGAAGGTGTCATTGAATTGGCCGAAGAAATTTTTCATATGCCAGTCAGGTTGGGTGCACCACATGATATTCGGGGTTTATCTGACATAGTGAATAATCCCATTTATTCGACTGGCGTTGGATTATTGATTTATGCGTTGAAGCAACAACAAGAGGGATATAAAACATCTGGCCATAAACCGGAAGGCGGATCTTTTTTCGGGAAGTTGAAAAAAATGTTCCAGAGTAATTTTTAACAATGTTTGGCAATTTGCGTCATACCTGTGAAGGCAGGTATGACGAGTACAGAGATTTTTTGTAAGTGTTTGTATTGGTGGTGGCGTTTTTTGTTTTTTAATTAACAAGTAGTAACCAGGTTTCAAAAATAAAGGGGTGTGGCTATGTTTGAACTTATCGATAATCTGCATCAAGATGCAGTGATTAAAGTGATCGGTGTTGGCGGTGGTGGTGGAAATGCTGTTAAACACATGATCGCAAATAAAGTAGAAGGCGTTGAATTTATTTGCGCCAATACAGATGCACAAGCACTGAAAGATATTGATGTGCGAACTGTGCTGCAGTTAGGTACATCGACCACCAAGGGTTTGGGTGCCGGTGCAAATCCGGATGTGGGTCGTCAGGCGGCTATGGAAGATCGTGAACGTATCGCGGAAATTTTACGCGGTGCGGATATGGTATTTATTGCAGCGGGTATGGGCGGTGGTACCGGCACGGGTGCTGCGCCTGTGGTGGCAGAAGTTGCGCGCGATTTGGGAATTTTAACGGTTGCCGTTGTGACCAAGCCTTTTCCGTTTGAAGGTCCAAAGCGTATGGCAATTGCGGAAATCGGTATTAAGGAACTCAGCGAAAGAGTGGATTCATTAATTACCATTCCTAACGAAAAACTCTTGTCCGTTTTGGGAAAATCAACAGGATTACTGGAAGCATTCAAGGCTGCCAATAATGTATTACATGGTGCTGTTCAGGGGATTGCCGATTTGATCATGCGTCCCGGTATGATCAACGTGGATTTTGCCGATGTTCGCACTGTGATGTCTGAAATGGGCATGGCAATGATGGGCACAGGCTCGGCCATGGGTGAGAATCGTGCGCGTGAAGCAGCTGAATCAGCCATTCGTAGTCCATTACTTGAAGATGTTAACTTGCAAGGTGCTAAAGGTATTTTGGTTAACATCACGGCAGGTCTGGATTTGTCGATTGGTGAATTCGCTGAAATTGGTAATGTGATTGAAGAGTTTGCTTCAGGTGATGCAACGGTTGTTGTTGGAACTGTTATTGATCCTGAAATGACAAATGAATTGCGTGTGACAGTGGTTGCAACCGGTTTGGGTTTGCCAGCATCCATCGCCAATACCAAAGAAACCAAACCTGCACCGACAAAAGTGATTGTGGATAACACTCGTCGTACACCGCCAGTTGTCGAAAGACCAACCGGCGGATTGAGAGCCAATACCCAGACATCTTCAGCAGCATTGGCTGCACCCTTGGGGGACAAGGAATTGGAGTATCTGGATATCCCGGCTTTTTTACGCCGGCAAGCAGACTGAGTAATTGATGTATTGAATAGGGCAATGAAAGATATAGCGACTGACAACTGGCTCCACCCCCTGCCGGTTTGATAGTGTCGCCATGTCTTTAACGCTGTTTAATTGTTTAAAAAGTAACGGGATCAAATGCTAAAACAGAGAACTTTGAAAACCATTGTCCGTGCCACCGGCATTGGTTTGCATACGGGCCAGAAAATCAGCATCAGCTTGAAACCTGCTGGTGTTGATACTGGCATTGTGTTTCGTCGTGTTGATCTCAACCCTCCAATTGAAATACGTGGTTTTGCCAAAAATGTTGGTGAAACCACACTTTCAACCTGCCTGATAAAGGACGAAGTCAGGGTCTCCACCGTTGAACATTTGATGTCTGCTTTTGCCGGAACAGGGATTGATAATGCAATCGTTGAGTTGGATGCAGCCGAGATACCGATTATGGATGGCAGCGCTGCTCCTTTTGTTTTTTTGATTCAATCTGCCGGAATTTATGAGCAGGATGCGCCCAAAAAATTTGTTCGCGTCAAGAAAGAAATCACTTTAAAAGAAGGCGACAAGATTGCCAGCTTTATTCCTTATGACGGCTTCAAAATTGCGTTTTCAATTGAATTTAATCATCCGGTATTTCAAGGCAAGATTCTCAATACCTCTGTTGATTTTTCCAGTCAGTCCTTTGTAAGACAGGTCAGTCGTGCACGAACTTTTGGTTTTATGCACGAAATTGAATTTCTCCGATCAAAGGGGTTGGCGCGTGGTGGTAGTTTGGACAATGCCATAGTGGTTGATGAATATAAAATTCTGAATGAAGACGGCCTGCGCTCGGAAGACGAATTCGTTAAACATAAGGTATTGGATGCAATTGGTGACCTTTATATGTTGGGTCACGGATTGATCTGTGAATTCAGAGCCCATAAGTCGGGTCACGCAATGAACAACAGAGTTTTGCGACAACTGATTGATCAGCCTGATGCCTGGGAGTATGTAACTTTCGACGACATGAAATCATCTCCGGTCAATTATTTGCCAATTGCTGTTTAAAAAATAAACACCAATCAGTTGGCAATATTCCTATATCCCAGATCACATTTCTAAAATTTTACTTGTTAAATTCCTTAATCCTGTGCCATATTTCAAGCAACCGGGCTCTCCGGCTAATCGCAAGGATTCAATATAACCGTCTGCGTGCCAGTAGTGATTTTGTAACTACCTGTTTTTAAAAGGCTTTTTGACCATACATTTTATGATACACAAAATGTATCGGCTGTAGGTTTTATCCTCTGCCAAATGTAAATCGTAAAACATGAAGAATTGGATCAGTTACTTTACGATCCAGGGCAGTTTTACCCTGTTAAAAATTGAAGGTTGCTAATGAAAATTATCATCGTCAGCAAAGATCATGGACAAGCGCGAAGTATCAACCTGGGAGGTTGGACCCGTGCATTTTTGTCAGTTTGTTTGCTGGGGATTCCCACGGCTATAGGTGCCTGGGGTTACGGCTGGTTGGTAACGGGTGAGCGCCCGGAAATATTCGATGCTAATGGTGCAGTTTGGGGTAAGGTTTTAGGGCAAGAAAAGACTTCTGTTGAGGCTGTTGAAGAAAGGGCAAGCAAAGCGCAGTTGGCAGCACTTACCAGCAAAATAGCAGAACTTCAGGCAAGATTGACACGCCTGGATGCTTTGGGTGAAAAGCTGGCGTCATCGGCGAAACTAGAAGGGGAATTCGATTTTAGTCAGGTTCCGGCGATAGGTGGGTTATCAGTTCAATCCACTCACTCGTTGCAAACAGAAACAGATTTTCTGACCGTACTCAAAGGTCTCACCTCAAAACTCGATAGTCAGGAACAGCAGCTGGGTACTCTTGATGACCTGCTTGCTAATAGAAGTTTATTAAAAGATACAGTAGTTGCCGGGTTCCCCGTTAAAAACGCCTTTCTTTCTTCCCGCTTTGGTTATCGACAAGACCCTTTCACAGGTAGAACCAGTTTTCACTCGGGTATGGATTTCACCGCGCGGGCGGGATCTGAAATTCACAGTGTTGCTGCCGGTGTTGTTAACTGGGCGGGACGCCACCCTGAATATGGAAATATGGTTGAGATCAACCATGGTTTTGGTTTCGTAACTCGCTACGCTCACAATCAGTCCAATCTGGTGAAAGCTGGTGACGTAATCAAAAAAGGACAGGTTGTTGGTTTGGTTGGCTCAACCGGTCGTTCTACAGGTAATCATGTTCATTTCGAAGTCTACAAAAATGGTCGGGTAGTTGATCCGGCTACCTACGTTCGCCGCAATAATCCTTAATCCATTCTTTTCAATCGGCATGCAGTTTCAGGCTTGCATTAGTCGATGTCATCCTATTTACTGCCGCCTTTAAATCTTGCCACTGATGCGCTGCGGTTAAAGATTAACGGCGCTTGTTGTTTTTAGAAATTAAATAATTGGGACCCAATAATGATCAGCAAGTTGATAAAAGCTCTTTTTGGATCAAAAAATGAGCGTGAATTAAAACGTATGGGAAAAGTGGTTGTACAAATAAATGCACTTGAACCACAAATGCAACAACTTAGTGATGATGCACTCAAAGCAAAAACGCAAGAGTTTCGTGAACGATATCAAAAAGGTGAAACTCTGGATCAATTACTTCCCGAAGCTTTTGCAACTGTGAGGGAAGCGGGGCGCCGCGTATTGGGAATGCGCCATTTTGATGTGCAATTAATTGGTGGTATGACACTGCACGAAGGGAAGATTGCCGAGATGCGTACGGGTGAAGGAAAGACGTTGGTGTCAACTTTGCCCAGTTATTTACACGCCATTTCCGGAAAAGGTGTGCACATAGTAACGGTCAACGATTATCTGGCGGGTCGTGATGCTAATTGGATGAAACCGCTTTATGAATTTCTGGGGATGACGGTAGGTGTTATTCAATCGATGCAGCCGCAATCTGTAAAGCGTGAAGCTTACGCTGCTGATGTTACCTACGGCACCAATAACGAATATGGTTTTGATTATCTGCGCGACAATATGGCATTGAGTAAACAGGATAAAGTGCAGCGTACTTTAAACTTTGCTGTTGTCGATGAAGTGGATTCAATTTTGATTGATGAAGCGCGTACCCCTTTAATTATTTCCGGTGCTGCAGAAAATAGTGCGGAAATGTACAAACGCATCAATCAGATAATTCAAAAATTAAAAAAACAAGATGATAACGGTGAAGATGGTGAGCGTCGTGTTATCACTAAAGTAGGTGATTTCCGTGTCGATGAAAAATCACGTCAGGTTGAATTAACTGAAGAAGGGCATCAGTTAATTGAGGAGTTATTAATTCAGGCAAAATTATTGCAGCCTGATCAAAGTTTGTATGCGGCAAATAATTTAACCCTGATGCATCATGTTAATTCTGCGTTACGTGCACATCATCTTTTCCATCGTGATGTTGAGTACATTATCCAGGAAGGGCAGATAGTTTTGATTGATGAACACACAGGGCGCACTATGCCTGGGCGCCGTTTGTCAGAAGGCTTGCATCAGGCGATTGAAGCCAAAGAAAATGTTGCCATTCAAAGTGAAAGTCAAACTCTGGCGTCAACAACTTTCCAAAATTATTTCCGCTTGTATCCGACTCTTTCGGGTATGACGGGTACTGCCGATACAGAAGCATTTGAGTTTCGTGAAATTTATGGATTGGATGTGGTGGTTATTCCAACCAACAAACCGATTCTTCGTCAGGATTTAAATGACAAAGTATTTTTATCACTCGAGGATAAATACGAAGCGATAGTGACTGATGTAAAGGCCCTGCAGGATAAACAAGTTCCAATACTGGTTGGTACTGCTTCCATCGAAACTTCCGAAGAGATGTCACGTCGATTAAACAAGGCTGGAATAAAACACCAGGTTTTGAACGCAAAATTCCACGCGCAGGAAGCAGAAATTATTGCACAGGCTGGACGCCCGGGGGCAGTCACTATTGCAACTAACATGGCAGGCCGCGGTACGGATATTGTGTTAGGTGGCCGCTGGGAATCTGAAGTTGCAAAACTGGAAAATCCAACACCGGAACAAATTGAAAAAGTTAAATCTGAATGGAAAACCCGTCACGATCAGGTGCTGGCTGCAGGTGGGTTGCACATTATTGGTACCGAGCGGCATGAATCCCGTCGCATTGACAATCAATTGCGTGGACGTTCAGGTCGTCAAGGTGACCCGGGTGTAACCCGATTTTATTTATCGCTTGAAGATAATTTGATGCGCATTTTTGCATCTGAACGTGTGCGCAATTTTATGCAAGCGTTAGGTATGGAAAAAGGCGAAGCGATTGAACATCGCATGGTGAATAATGCAATTGAAAAGGCTCAGCGAAAAGTAGAGGGGCGTAACTTTGATATCCGTAAACAATTGCTTGAATTTGATGATGTTGCCAATGAGCAGCGACAAATTATCTATCATCAGCGCAATGAATTATTGGATGCAGAATCTGTTCGTGACACCATTACTGCAATTCGTGCAGATGTGGTCATCGATTTGGTCACTCAATATATACCGCCACAAACTATTGAAGATCAATGGAATATTTCCGGACTGCAACAGCAGTTGGAAACTGATTTTGGCTTGAAATTGCCGGTTGCAAAATGGTTGGAAGAAGATACGCAATTACATGAAGAAACACTGCGCCAAAAAATCATTGATGAAGTGCAAAAAGTCTATGATGCCAAATGTGAGCGCATTGGTGACATAATGCTGGAAATTGAAAAGCAAGTGATGTTGCAGGTAATTGATCATAGTTGGAAAGAGCATTTGGCCATTATGGATCATTTGCGGCAGGGTATTAACTTACGCTCTTACGCGCAAAAAAATCCCAAACAGGAATACAAACGTGAATCGTTCATTTTGTTCCAGGATTTGTTGACTAACGTAAAACGCGAAACGATTCATTTGCTGGCGCGAGTAGAGCCTATTTCGCGTGAACAAATGGAAGCAATGGAAAATCAACGTCGTGAAGAGCTTGCGAAACAAAAAATGCAATTGCGTCACGACGAATTAAATCCGATGGGGGAGGAAGAGCAGCCCACCCAGTCAAAACCTAAAGCCCAGATAATTAGATCCGGACCTAAAGTAGGTCGAAATGACCCTTGTCCTTGTGGATCGGGCAAAAAATATAAAAGCTGTCATGGGCAGTTGGAATGACCCCACCCTAACCCTCCTCGGCAACAGTTCCATGCGTTGCTCTACCTGCATCCATGCAGTCGTTGCCAGAAAGGGGACAGATTATCTTGTGTATCCAAAATCGATAAATAATTATTGAAATTTTTCGAGGAATAAATCATGGCTGTGGGTGAATATCCCTTTCCAAAAATGCACCCTGTTAAAGGTGTGAAATTAACATCAGTAAGCGCTGGTATTAAAAGAGTCGGTCGAAAAGATGTAGTGTTATTTTCATTGGCGGAAGGTAGCAGTGTTGCTGGTGTGTTTACTCAAAATGCATTTTGTGCAGCACCTGTTACTGTTTGCAAAGAGCATTTGAGCAAAGCGGCCATACGTTTTTTAGTGATTAACTCCGGTAATGCCAATGCTTGTACGGGCGAGCAAGGAATTGCTGATGCAAAAGCTACCTGTGCGGAAATTGCAAAACTGACAGGCGTAAAAACGGAACAGATACTGCCTTTTTCAACGGGTGTAATTGGTGAACCGTTACCCTTGCATAAAATCATTCCAGTGTTGCCTGAAGCAATCAATAAGGCTGATGAAAATGGTTGGGAGGATGCAGGCACTGGCATAATGACAACAGACACTCGTCCCAAAGGTTTCAGTCAGCAAATTATTTATCAAGGAAAAACGATAACAGTGAATGGCATTTCAAAAGGTGCCGGAATGATCAAACCCAATATGGCAACCATGTTGGGTTATATCGCGACTGATGCAAAAATTTCGCAAGATATATTGCAACAAATATCGCGCGAAGCTGCTAATAAATCGTTCAATCGCATTACCATTGATGGCGATACATCAACAAATGATTCCTGTATTTTAATTGCAACAGGCCAGATTGATTTACCGGAAGTCACACAGGCCTCCGGTGAGCTCTATGAAAAATTGCGTGAAATTATTATTGCTGCGCATGTTCATTTGGCAAAAGCAATTGTCAGTGATGGAGAGGGCGCTACCAAATTTGTAACGGTTGCAGTCAAAGGTGGTGCCAGTGCCAATGAATGTTTGGCAGTGGGTTACGCAGTTGCTCATTCACCTTTGATTAAAACTGCATTGTTTGCTTCTGATCCCAATTGGGGGCGAATTGTGGCAGCAATTGGTTACGCAGGAATTCAAAATCTTGATGTCACGAAAATTCGTGTGCATCTGGATGATGTGTTAATTGTTGAGAAGGGTGGGCGCGCAAAAACCTATACTGAAGAGCAAGGTCAGTTGGTGATGAAAAAAGCCGATATAGCGATCAATATTGATCTGGGTCGTGGTGTTGCGGCTGAAACTATCTGGACTACGGATCTTTCATATGAATATGTGAAAATTAATGCAGATTATCGATCGTAAAATTTTCAGAAAATGAAAAAATATCTGCATGTTGCTGTTGGTGTAATTGAAAATAAGTTCGGTGAAATATTAATTGCCAAGCGCCCTGATTCTGCACATCAGGGTGGTTTGTGGGAGTTTCCCGGCGGCAAGGTGGATGCGGGTGAAACCTTGTTGTCAGCATTGTCCCGTGAATTAAAGGAAGAATTGGCAATTGATGTTTTGCGGTCGCAACCCCTGATTCGCATCCGGCATGACTATCCTGATAAGTCGGTATTGCTGGATGTTCATAAGGTAACAGCCTTTTCGGGTGATGCAAAAGGTAATGAGGGGCAACCCATATTATGGGTCGATCCAGCTTCACTTTCCCAATACGATTTTCCAGCAGCCAATCAACCTATAATCAATGCTGTACGTTTGCCAAAATATTGTTCGATTACAGGTGCCTATTCTTCAATTCAGGATTTTGAAAGAAAATTTTCGAATCTGATTGATCAAAATATCCGGTTAATTCAATTGCGCATCAGGGATTTTGCATGCCAACAACACAGTGAGTATTTACAAATCGCACGGCAACTTTCTGCAATGCGTGCCCAATTACAAATCAACACATCAGTGGATGAATTTATGAGGCTGGATTTGCAAACCGGGTTGGGGTTGCATCTTAATACAAAAAAATTGATGCAATATTCCAGTCGTCCGATTGATAAAAATGTGTTGCTGGGTGTTTCATGCCATTCAATTACTGAATTAAAGCAGGCACAGAAAATTCAGGCAGATTATGTTTTGTTGTCGCCGGTAAAATTCACAAAATCGCATCCTGATGCCGAGTTGTTGGGGTGGGAAAAATTTCAGGAAATGATCAGCGACATCAATGTGCCCGTTTATGCTTTGGGCGGCATGCGTGAATCTGATTTAGCTCCCGCAATAGAATCAGGCGCACAAGGTATTGCGAGTATTGGTGCTTGGTGGTCGTAGGTTGGAAGAGCGCCGCCACTTCCGACAAAATGTGCGATTACGGAAATAAAAAATGTCGGAAGTCGCTGCGCTCTTCCAACCTACAGCCTTCCAACCTACAGATGTTCTTCTGAATTAATATCCAGATTGTCGCCTGCAATGCGGTGATTTTCGCTGGCCCATTCACCCAAATCGATAAGTTTGCATCTCTCGGAGCAAAAGGGGCGAAAAGGAAAATCATCGTTCCAGAAAACTGTTTTTTTACAGGTTGGGCATTCAAGTTTAATCGGGGCGTTATTCATAAGATTGTTAATAGACACTTATTGTGATTTCAAAAAATTACACTGTCAGTTCAAGATAGAGTTGATGGTATTTTTCAACTTGTTCGATTAATTCATCCAGGCTGCCATGATTTTGGATAATGTCATTTGCCTGTGCGCAGCGCTCTTGCCGACTGAGTTGGCTATTCATAATCGCTTTAATTAATTCCGGATGATTACTGTCACGCTGCATGGCTCTCTGTATTTGTAATTCTTCACTGGCATCGATTACCAAAATTCTATTCACTAATAAATGTTGTTGTGTTTCCAATAATAAAGGTGAGGATAAAATCGCATACCGACTGGATGCTGCAGCCAATTGCTTTCTGATTTCGGTATTGATAATCGGGTGCAAGAGTTTTTCCAGCCATTCCTTTTCATCAGCGTTGGAAAAAATAATTTCCCGCAATTGTGCCCGCAACAAATTGCCATTGTCATCAACAATGCTGGTGCCGAAATGCTGGATGATTTCCAGCAAACCATGTGTTCCTGGTTGTACAACTTCCCGGGCAACGACATCAGCATCCACAACTGCGATGTTTTTTTCTTCAAATAATCGGCTGACAACCGATTTTCCGCTGCCAATGCCACCGGTTAAACCTACAATAAATTTCGACATATTAATTAATGAGGGAGAAGGATTTTCAAATATTGCTGGTTAATTTTTTCACCAAAGAAAAATGCAATCCAACCTGCAACAGCAAGATAAGGGCCATAAGGAATGTGATGATTTTTATCTCGATTTTTAATCAGCATCAAGCTGATGCCTACCACTGCACCGACCAGCGATGAGAAGAGTGCTATTTGCAATAACATTTGCCAACCCATCCATGCGCCCAATGCTGCAAATAATTTAAAATCACCCGCGCCCATACCTTCACGGCCACGAATAAGTTTGAATAATTGATTAATTGTCCAGAGTGACATGTAGCCAATAATCGCGCCCCAGAATGCCGAGCCAAATTCAGTAAATAATCCGTAATAGTTAGCGATTAATCCAATCCATATTAAAGGCAGGGTAATGACGTCTGGCAGGTAATAGGTATCGTAATCAATCAGTGTCAGTGAAATCAGGCACCAGGTGAATAAAAGCGCGGCGGCACCTTGCCAACTGGCGCCGAAGTGATAAATCGCTATCAGGGATAATACGCCTGTCACTAATTCAACTATGGGATAACGTTTTGAAATGGATTTTTGACAGCTGGAGCAGCGGCCACGCAAAAACAAATAACTGACAACGGGAATATTTTCGAGCGCGGTAATCTGGTGGCCACAGTGAGGACAGCGTGAACGAGGTAAAACCAAATTAATTTTTTCTTGTGATGAAGCAGATTTATATTCATCACTTTTTAAAAACTCATCAACCTGCTCCTTGTATTCGGCGTTGATCATTTTCGGTAAACGATGAATGACCACATTCAAAAAACTGCCCACTAACAGCCCCAGAATCAAAGCGGAAACCAGGGCTAATAGTGGATAAGTTTGTAATGCTTGTAATAAATCCATTAACCGACAACTTGACCCAGGTTGAAAATTGGCAAGTACATGGCAATCAATAATCCGCCTACCAAGACACCGAGTACTGACATAATCATGGGTTCAAGTAACGAAGTCAGTGTATCCACCATATTGTCTACGGCTTCTTCATAGTAAACAGCCACTTTATCCAGCATGGCATCCAATGAGCCCGATTCTTCACCGATTGCGGACATTTGAATCATTAATGATGGGAATATGCCACGTGCTTTTAATGCAGAGTTGAGCTGAATACCCGTGGACACTTCCTCTCTGACTTTGATGATTGCGTCGTAATAAATACGATTGCCAGCAGCACCGGCAACAGATGTGAGTGCATCAATCAACGGAACACCCGCAGCAAAGGTTGTTGACAGGGTGCGGGCAAAACGTGCCATTACGGACAGATAAAGTATTTGGCCAATCACCGGGATTTTTAAGGTGTATCTATCGATTGCATAAGCAAATGCTGTCGAGCGTTTGCGTGCTTGGGAAAATCCAACGGCAAGTGCAACCATTCCTATAATGAACCAGAACCAGTAAGCAATGGCATAATCGGAAAGTTTCATGACGAATTGGGTAAAGGCGGGCAATTCAGCACCAAACCCACTGAAGGTGGCCGCAAATTGGGGGACTACTTTTACTAACAAGATTCCAGTGACGACAAAGGCGACTATGATTACCGAAATAGGATATGTCAGTGCTTTTTTAATTTTTGCTTTTAAAGCTTCTGTTTTTTCTTTGTAGGTGGCAATGCGGTCAAGCATGGTTTCCAATGCACCTGATTGCTCACCTGCTTCAACCAGGCTGCAGAAAAGATCATCAAAATATTTTGGATGCATTCTCAATGCATTGGCAAAACCGCCACCTGCCGCCACTGAATCACGAATATTTAACACCAGCCTGCGTAAACTTTGTTTTTCGACACCATCGGCCACAATTTCAAACGATTGCACCAGAGGCACACCGGCTTTCATCATGGTCGCCATTTGTCGTGAGAACACAGCTATGTCAGCAGGCTTGATGGATTTGCCACCGCGATTTTCAGATTGTTTTTTGATTGTTTTAACGGTGATGCCTTGCTTCAGCAATTGCGCCTTGACTATCGTCGGGTTGGGGCCGCTGATTTCACTTTGAATAACATTACCTTTTCTGTCCGTACCTTTGTAACTGTAAATGTTACTGGTTTGAATAGTTTTGGGTTTATTAGTCGTGGATTTGTTAACAGTGATACTGGCCATGGATTAATCCTTGGTGACTCGGTTGGCCTCTTCGAGGCTGGTTAATCCCATTGCCACTTTGCGCAATGAGGAGATTCGTAAATTATTAAAGCCGGCTTCTTTTGCTGCTCTGGCAATTTGCAGTGAATTACCGCTTTCCATTATAAGATTGGCAATTGTCGGGGTGATGCGAACCACTTCATAAACACCCACTCGCCCTTTGTATCCGTTGTTACACTTTTCACAGCCGACTGCTTTATAAATCTGAAATTCGCTACGGGGAATTCCAATTTCATCAAAGCCCTCCTGAGTCAAAATGTCACCAGGAATTTCGGTTGCCGGTTTTTTACAATTGGAACACAGTCGCCGTGCAAGTCGCTGCGCAATAATCAAACTCACAGAAGTAGCTACGTTAAACGCAGGTACACCCATATTCAATAAACGGGTCAGGGTTTCCGGCGCACTGTTGGTGTGTAATGTGGACAACACCAGGTGACCGGTTTGTGCCGCTTTAATGGCAATTTCTGCGGTTTCCAAATCACGAATCTCACCCACCATGATCACATCAGGGTCTTGCCGCAAGAATGAGCGCAAAGCTTCGGCAAATGTTAATCCCACACGGGTATTCATCTGAACCTGGTTAATTCCTTCAAGGTTAATTTCCACTGGATCTTCCGCAGTGGAAATATTCACTTCAGACGTATTTAAAATATTCAAACCTGTATAAAGCGAAACGGTTTTACCGCTACCCGTAGGGCCTGTAACCAAAATCATGCCTTGTGACTGAGCCAAAGCATCCATATACAATTTTTTCTGGTCGTCCTCATAACCCAGCGCATCAATACCCAGTTTGGCAGAGCTGGGGTCAAGAATACGCAACACAATTTTTTCGCCGAATAAAGTCGACAATGTGTTTACACGAAAATCGATAGCTTTGTTTTTGGATACTTTCAGTTTAATACGACCATCTTGCGGTAAACGGCGTTCGGAAATGTCCATTTGTGACATCACCTTCAAGCGCGCAGCCATACGGCTCGCCAGATTGACCGGGGGACGTGCAATTTCATTTAATACACCATCCGTACGAAAGCGCACGCGATAGGTTTTTTCATAGGGTTCAAAGTGAATATCCGAAGCGCCGATTTTGATTGCATCCAATAGCACCTTGTTAATGTATTTCACTATAGGAGCTTCATCGGCTTCGCTGGTGACATCTTCCTTTTTAAGATTGTCGTCAACAGCTTCTATGTCGATATTTTCGAGATCATTATCCAATCCACCCAGGGAATCGCCAAAACTTTGTTCCTGGGATGTTAAATATTTTTCGATGGCGTGAATCAGTTTGTCAGCTTCAACCAATACTGCTTCGGTAGTACTGGCCGTATTGAATTTAATTTCATCCAGTGCGTGTAAATCGGTTGGGTCGGCCAGGCCAACAAATAATCGATTTCCGCGTTTAAGTAAGGGCAAGGCGTTATGTTTTCTAACCAGTTTTTCATCCAGCAACTTTTGCGGCATGCTTTCCGGATTCAGGGAAGACAAATCAAAAATCGGTGTGCCAAATTCTTCCGATGCAACCCTGGCAATGGTTCTGGCGTCCAAAATATTGTTGGTAACCAAATAATGAACAAACGGAATTCTTTCGCGATGGGATTGTGATACTGCTTTGCGTGCAGCTTCTGCATCCAGCAGATTTTCTGTCACCAGACGCCGGGCCAAACCATTTAAAGCGGTTGCAGGGGAGTTCATACCGTTATTGTTACCTTTTAATAAGTCTCATAATTCTAGGTGATAAAGCTTCGAATTCAACTTTAAACCATGAGCAACAATAAGGCCATGCACTTGGCGTTGCAATTCGCGTGTAAAAAAGTAATTCCGACCAAAAGTGACAAAAATTGACAGATGCTGCCGGTTTGGTGACTGCATTTTAGTGATCGTTTTGAAAATGAGACGGTGTTCCCTATTGATTTGACAAGGCCATCTTAAAATTCTGGCGATTGGTACATACCTTGCTAAACTTACATCGTGTTACAAACAAACATCCCTCGGAGACTTTATTATGAAACAGATCCAAAAAGGTTTTACCTTAATTGAATTGATGATTGTGGTTGCAATCATCGGTATTTTGGCAGCGATCGCACTGCCACAATATCAAAACTATGTAACTAAATCGCAAGTTAGTCGTGTAATGGGTGAATTGGCTTCGGTTCGTACCATGATGGAAGATTGTATTTCTGACGGGAAAACACTTCCGGTGGCTACATTATCTGATCCTGTAGTTCCTACGGAATGTTTTATTGGTTGGACAAATAGTACATTGTTGGGTGCTCCTACAGCTGCTCTTAGTCTTCAAAGTGGTAATTTGGTAGTTCAAATGGGCGATACTTCAGAGGACGATATGTCTATTACTGCGACCTTTGCTGGTAATGCATCAGTTGCAATTAAAGGTGATCGTTTGGCTTGGACTCGAACAGCAGCTACAGGTGAGTGGGTTTGTTCTACAGAAGTGGAAGTGAAATTCAGACCACCAGGGTGTGCAACTGAGTTAGGCGAAGAAGAGGAAGCAACCGAAGAACCTGCCACTGAGTAATAAAGAAGTTTTTAAAAAAAGCGCCTCAGGGCGCTTTGTTTATGTTCTGTGATTTTCTCAAGGTTAATTGAAATGAAGATATCCAGACTGGG
>CBFGPN010000076.1:0-16706 GCA_965650675.1 uncultured Cellvibrio sp. | reverse complement strand
TGCTTCCGCCAAAAAGCACACTCCTGTACCAACAGCACTGATTGATGTGCCTGTTTGGTGCAAATTTTGTATCCATGTAATGACCTCACGGTTTCTCTGAATTGTAGGGCGAGGGTTACGCCAAAGTCCTGGCAAGTAAAGTAGATCCAGGTGTGGCATTTGGCTTATGTGTTTATCCGCAACAAGTGATATGCCTGTTTGTGTTTTGATGGGTGTGAGTTGCGTTGCCAATGTATGGATCTGTAAAAAAGGTTGTTGGGATTTTCGTTGCTGGCTAGCTACGCTTTGTGCTGCCAATAGCATTTCCATCGGCAGTGTGGCACTGGTCGCCAACATGTTGTCACAGAGTAAAAAGCCTACCTTTAACATATGATTTTCCTGGTCAGATAAACGAATGGCTAAAATACAATAAAAAATGACTAAAAAATAAAAGAAATTGATAATAAATACCCATAGACTGTCATCAAATTGTCTTTAGGTAGTAATTCATGGCATCAATATCGAGACCTTTACCTGTGATTGTCGGCTTTGGTGGTTTTAGCGCTGCTGGGCGAGCCTCTGGTCATCAGGCTTATCGTCGAATGGTGATTGAAAGTCTGTCGGCAAAAGAGCGTCAGGAAACTTTGGCGGGACTTGCGGTAATGATGGGCTTGGTGGCTTATTCGGATGGTTATCGCGATGAGCAGGGTGCAATCTTATCTCTTGCGGACATTGAATCCCGTTTTGGTGAGAGGGTATTGCAAGGCACATTAATTCGTCGAATTGAAAAAAACTTTTTTGATGTGGATGCTACCTTTTGGCAAAAGAGTGCAGTGTTAGGTACTGGTGATACCCCTTTAACCTTTGAAATACGTCGTCGAGATTTACCCGAGCCTGTGCCTGGGTCATGGTTGATTGAAGATATTGATGAAGACAGGGTCAGAGTGGTTGCGCCATCAGGTTTACAAGTGAAGTTTGATAGTTACCGTGAATTACCGGTCAAGTCGGCTGGTCAATTGCCCAGTGGTTTTAATCCTGGGTCTTTATATCCATCCCACTATCACCCCAGAGCTTTGCAGTTAGCAGTGATAGGGGCTTCTGATGCAGTGCGTTCGATTGGTATTGAGTGGCAGCAGATTATTGATTCAGTGAAACCTGATCAGGTTGCAGTTTATGCCAGTAATGTAATGAGCCAAATGGATGCCAATGGTTTTGGCGGCTTATTGCAATCCAGATTAAAGGGTGAGCGGGTCAGTGCCAAACAGTGCCCGCTGGGTTTGAATACTATGCCGGCTGATTTTGTGAATGCCTACATTCTGGGAAGTGTAGGGCAGACGGGGGCTTTGGTGGGAGCTTGCGCGTCGTTTCTCTATAATCTGCAGGCCGCGGTTGATGACATTAATGCTGGAAAAATACGTGTGGCGATTATTGGTAACGCTGAAGCGCCAATATTGCAGGAAATTATCGATGGTTATTCCACCATGGGTGCTTTGGCCAGTGAGGAGAAACTCAAAAAACTGGATAATTCGGATATTGCAGATCCCCGTCGAACCAGCCGCCCTTTTGGTGATAATGCTGGTTTCACCATGGCTGAGGCCAGCCAATATATAGTCTTGATGGATGATGCACTGGCAATTGAATTGGGTGCCGATATTCATGCTGCTGCGGGAGATGTTTTTGTTAATGCAGACGGCTTTAAAAAATCCATTTCCGCACCTGGCCCGGGTAACTACATCACTATGGCAAAAGCAGTAGCTTCGGCGCGTGCGTTGTTGGGGGAAGATTCTGTTCGTTATCATTCCATGATTCAGGCTCATGGTTCCAGCACACCACAAAATCGTGTAACTGAATCACAAATATTCGATCAGGTCGCAAAAGTATTTGGCATCGAATCCTGGCCGGTGGCAGCTATCAAATCCTATGTTGGCCATTCACTGGCGGCTGCCAGCGGTGAGCAGTTAATCAACAGTCTTGGCATATTTAAATACGGAATTATTCCCGGTATTAAAACCATTGATAAAGTTGCTGATGATGTTTTTGCTGATCGTTTGAAAATTTCCAACAAAGACCAAATTCGCGAATCTCTGGATATTGATTTGGTATTTATAAATTCCAAAGGTTTCGGTGGTAATAATGCAACCGCCTGTGTAATAGCTCCGCACAAGGTTGAACAGATGCTCACCAAACGCTATGGCGCCGCAAAAATGGCTGCTTATAAAACCCGACGTGAACAAGTGCGCGTTAATGCGGCCAGCTATGATCAGGCTGCGCTTAAAGGTCAGTTTTCAACAATCTATCATTTTGGTGAAGGTCTGATAGATGAAAGCTTGATTCAGTTGGATGATAGCCTCTTGCATTTGCCGGGTTTTGCTCAGGCGATTGAATTGCCTGATACAAATCCCTATGCAGATATGAGTTTGCTGGACTGATACCAAGTCTATACAAAGACACTGCTTTCCCTTAGAATGCCGCGCCTTTCGTAGTGCATAGCTGATCCTGTGCTGCGACTTACCTATTTCAACCGGAGCTCGGCGCTCCGATAACTACAGGAAAACCTCGATGGTTACTATTCGTTTGTCTCGTGGCGGTTCCAAATCTCGCCCTTTTTACCATGTTACTGTTACCAACAGCCGCAGCGCCCGTAATGGTCGCTTCATTGAACGTATTGGATTCTTTAACCCGATTGCCCGTGGTCAGGAAGAAACATTACGTGTCGATCAAGACCGCTTGCAATACTGGGTATCTCAAGGTGCTCAATTAAGTGAGCGTGTTGAGAAGTTGGTAAAAGACAGCAAGAAAGCTGCTTGATTTACGTCTGCTGCATGTCGTCTGGTAATAAATCCAATCTGGTAAACGTTGGGCGGCTGACGGCGGTTTATGGCATTAAAGGCTGGTTAAAGGTGCACTCTTACACTGAGCCAGCCGAGAATCTGTTTGATTATCACCCTTGGTTGTTGAAAACACGCCATGGTGTCAAACAGGTTGAGATAGATGAAGTTCGTCCACATGGTGATGCCTTTGTAGTGCATATTGTGGGGATTGATGACAGGGATGAAGCGGCAACCTATGCCGCAGTTGATATAGCAGTAGAACGTGATTTGTTGCCAGAGTTGGATGAAGGTGAATATTACTGGAGTCAGCTCGAAGGTTTGGTTGTTATCACGCAATACCAAGGCGTTGAAAAGCGTTTGGGTACAATCTCAAAATTATTCGAGACAGGTGCGAATGATGTGCTGGTGGTGACACCGGATGATCAAAGTATCGACAAGCGCGAACGTTTGATTCCTTATGTTCCTGAGCAGTTTGTCTTATCCGTGAATCTCGACCTTGGAGAGATTCGGGTGGATTGGGATCCGGAATTTTGAAAATTGCACTGGTGACTTTGTTCCCGGAAATGCTCAAAGCGGTTACCGATTTTGGTATCAGCGGCAGGGCAGTCAGGCAAGGTTTACTGGAATTGGCGACCTGGAGTCCTCGAGACTTCGCGCATGATAAACACAAAACTGTGGATGACCGTCCTTATGGCGGCGGACCTGGAATGTTGATGATGGTTCAGCCTTTGCGTGATGCAATTAATGCTGCAAAAGACTGGGCCGGGATAAATGCCAAGGTGATTTACTTGTCCCCCCAAGGGAAAGTATTCAATCAACAAGTGGCTGTTTCCATGGTGAATGACGTCAATCTGGTGTTGGTTGCCGGGCGTTATGAGGGTATTGATGAGCGTCTGATTCAGACCTTGATTGATGAAGAGTGGTCAATAGGCGACTACGTGTTAAGTGGCGGTGAATTGGCGGCAATGGTGGTAGTGGATGCTATTACGCGGTTGTTGCCGGGTGCTCTGGGGCACGAGCAGTCAGCGGAACAGGATTCTTTCACTGGCGGTTTATTGGATTGTCCTCACTACACCCGACCAGAAGATTTTGATGGACTGCGCGTGCCTGATGTTTTGTTGTCAGGAAACCATGCGCAAATCAGACGCTGGCGATTGAAACAATCGCTGGGTCGAACCTGGCAAAGAAGGCCGGATTTATTGCAGGTAATAAAACTAACTGAGGAACAGCAGGCGCTGTTGACGGAATTTCGTCGCGACCTTGAAAACGACAAACCTTAGCTGTGAAGCTAAAGATTTTATTAGGAGTTAAAAATGACTAACCCAATTATCCAGGCGCTGGAAAAAGAGCAACTGAAGACCAACGTTCCCGAGTTTTCTCCTGGCGATACAGTAGTCGTCAATGTGAAGGTAAAAGAAGGTGATCGTGAGCGTGTTCAGGCATTTGAGGGTGTTGTGATTGCTATTCGCAATCGTGGATTGAACTCAGCCTTCACTGTTCGCAAGATTTCTCATGGTGTAGGTGTTGAACGTACCTTCCAAACTCATAGCCCGCTGATTGATAGTGTTACCCTGAAGCGTCGTGGTGATGTGCGTCAAGCCAAACTTTACTATCTGCGTGACCTGGCTGGTAAAGCTGCTCGTATTAAAGAGAAACTGGTTTAATCAATTTCTTTCCAAAAACCGGAATGGGCAACTGTTCCGGTTTTTTTTATCCCGAATTTGTCTTAACTGTAGAGATTCTTCACAGTATTCCTTCCTCAAGCGGCTTGCATGGGCAAATTGATTTGGGTGAAGTAGAATGCGCGACCTGAGTAAGTAAAACGAGAAAAAACTATGAGTTGGCTCGACAAAATTATTCCGAGTGTTTCGCGATCCGAAGCAAAACGCAGTAATAAAGTCCCAGAAGGATTGTGGGAAAAATGCCCTAAATGTGATGCCGTGCTTTATAAGCCGGAATTGGAAAAAAATCTTGATGTATGTCTGAAATGCGATCACCACATGCGGGTTCGCGCGCGCGCCAGGCTGGATATGTTTTTAGACCCGCAACATCGTGAAGAGTTGGCAACGGATGTCCTGCCAGTCGATCGCCTGAAATTCAAAGATATCAAAAAATACAAAGATCGCTTGCTCACCGCACAGAAAGAGACAGGTGAAAAAGATGCCTTGATTGCCATGCGTGGTGAACTAAAAGGCATACCTGTAGTAGCCGTGGCTTTTGAATTTGCTTTCCATGGCGGTTCTATGGGGTATGTGGTTGGTGAAAAATTTACTCGTGCAGCGACTATTGCCCTTAAAGAAAATATTCCTCTGGTTTGTTTCTCGGCAACTGGTGGTGCTCGCATGCAGGAAGCTCTTATTTCCTTAATGCAAATGGCCAAAACCAGTGCAGTGATTGAGCGTTTGAAAATGCAGGGAACACCTTATATATCAGTGATGACTGATCCGGTTTATGGTGGTGTTTCTGCGAGCCTCGCGTTATTGGGTGATTTAAATGTGGCGGAACCAGGCTCGCGTGCGGGTTTTGCAGGTCCCAGTATAATCGAGCAAACCATTCGTCAAAAATTACCGAAAGGTTTTCAGCGCGCTGAATTTTTGTTGGAACACGGTGCTATCGATATGATCATTCATCGTCGCGACATGCGTGATAAATTGGCCTCTATCCTTTCCAAATTAACTCTCCGTGCGGCTGTTTAATTACAGCCGTTTTTTCGATGAAACATGATTCACTGACTGATTGGCTCTCGTGGCTGGAGCAATCGCATCCTCGTGAAATTGAATTGGGTTTGGGACGTATCACGCAGATTGCATCCCGTCTTGATTTACTTACGACTCAAGCCTTGGTCATCACTGTCGCAGGAACCAATGGAAAAGGTTCCTGCGTAGCAGCCTCGGCAGCAATTTTGTCAGCGGCTGGTTATTCTGTTGGTGTTTACACTTCTCCACATCTTTTACAGTACAACGAACGTATTGAGATCAATCATCAGTTGGCTGCTGATCGTGAGATTTGTGAAGCTTTTGCAGAGATCAATCGGATTTGTGAGCAAGAATCTATTTCCCTGACCTATTTTGAATATGGCACTTTGGCCGCATTTTATTTATTTAAAAAACACAAAGTGACAGCCATGGTTTTGGAAGTGGGATTGGGTGGTCGATTGGATGCTGTCAATATACTCGATGCTGATATTGCCATTATTACGAGTATTGATTTGGATCATCAGGATTGGCTGGGTGACACGCGTGAAAAAATTGGTTTCGAAAAATCCGGCATTATGCGAGCCAATCGTCCGATGATTTGTGCTGATGCAAACCCACCGCAATCACTGATTGATTATGCTTTGTCGTTGCATACAGAAAGTTATTTTATAGAAAAAGATTTTGCATATCAGGTTGTAGATAAAAAATGGTGTTGGTGGAATACACAATACACCGAGAAAAAAATGCATAACTTGCCGAATTTACCTTTGCCGAGTATGGCTGCAGCTCTACAAATGGCGAGTCTGTTAAAACTGGATCTTATCAAACTTGATGCATTGAATTTGTTGGCAGAATTAAAAGTGCCCGGCAGGTTTCAACATCTATTTGCACAAAATCGACATTGGGTGATGGATGTTGCACATAATCCAGCAGCAACTACATACCTTGCCAAGCGTTTGCTTGATTGGAAAAGTGAAAATCCACGCGCAAAAATCCACGCATTGGTTGCCATGATGTCAGACAAGGATTGTTTGGGTAGCCTGGGTAATTTGCAACAGATAATCGACTATTGGTATCTGGTCGATTTATCTTTTCTGCCAAGAGCAGCGACTATAGAACAATTGAAACAAAATTTAATGAGTTTATCGTTGCTGCCAAGTGGTTTCGGCGATATTCGAAACTGTATACAGCTTGCCATTGAAAAAAGTCAGGCACATGATTTGATTCTGGTTTTTGGATCTTTTTTTACTGTTGCGGAAGCAAGTAAGGCCTTGAAAGAGTTTTAATATTCCCCTCTCGTCATCAAGAGGGGGAATATTATTATAAAGCACTGATTTTCTGAATTTGTTCGCGCAATTTTTCTACCGAAATTTTATTTTCAGCAACACGATTGCGTTCATTAGTCACTACTTCGACTGGTGCTTTTTCAACAAAAGCCGCATTGCCCAGTTTGGTTTCGGTACGCTCAATATCTTGCGTTAACTTGTTCAATTCTTTTGTCAGTCGGGCAATTTCAGCATCTTTATCAATAATGCCGGCCATTGGAACCAGAATTTCCATTTGACCTACAAGCGTCGTTGCAGACATGGGTTCTGCGTCGCCAGGGTTTAACCAGGTCACAGTTTCCAATGACGCTAATTTTTTCAGAAATTGTTGATTGTCATGCAGGCGAGCTTGATCGTCTGCGCTGCCATTTTTAAATAAAACATGCAGATCTTTAGCTGGCGAAATATTCATTTCACCGCGAATATTACGCACACCCAGAATAACAGCTTGCAGCCATTCAACATCTTTTAATGCTTGTTGATCAATTTTGCTTTCATCAGCAACTGGATAGCGTGCCTGCATGATGGTTTCACCAGAAACACCCGCGAGCGGTTTAATTTTTTGCCAAATTTCTTCCGTGATAAAAGGCATTAAGGGATGGGTTAATCGCAAGGTTGTTTCGAGTACTCGAATTAACGTGCGGCGCGTACCTTTTTTACTGGCTTCGCTGCCTTCTGATTTATCAAATAATATGGGTTTTGATAATTCCAGATACCAATCACAATACTCATTCCAGATAAATTCATAAATTGCTTGTGCGGCAAGATCCAGACGATAGGTATCCAATGCTTCTGTCACTTGTTTTTCTGCCAATTGCAGTTTGCTGATAATCCATTTGTCAGCGACAGATAATTCATAGTCGGTACTGCCACTTTGCCCGCAATCCTGATCTTCACATTGCATCAACACATAACGTGTTGCATTCCAGATTTTGTTGCAGAAATTGCGGTAACCTTCAACGCGCCCCATATCAAATTTAATATCGCGACCGGTTGAGGCAAGAGAGCAGAATGTAAATCGCAGCGCATCAGTGCCGTACGCCTGAATACCTTCCGGATATTCTTTACGGGTTTGCTTATCGATTTTTTGTGCATCTTTTGGATTCATCAAACCTGTAGTGCGTTTTTGCACCAAAGTTTCCAAATCGATACCGTCGATAATGTCGAGAGGATCAAGTACGTTACCTTTTGATTTCGACATTTTTTGACCCTGGCTATCTCGCACCAAGCCATGAACATAAACGGTTTTAAAAGGAATTTGCGATGAGCCATCAGGATTTTTGACCAGGTGCATGGTCATCATAATCATGCGTGCAACCCAGAAGAAAATAATATCGAAACCGGTGACTAACAAATCCGTTGGATGAAATTTTTTCAAAAATTCGGTTTGCTCTGGCCAACCGAGTGTTGAGAACGTCCACAAGCCGGAACTGAACCAGGTATCGAGAACATCTTCATCCTGATTTAATGTAATTTCAGAACCGAGATTATATTTTTTGCGAACTTCTGTTTCATTTCGGCCTACATACACTTTACCGCTTGCGTCATACCAGGCAGGAATTCGGTGGCCCCACCAGAGCTGACGGCTGATGCACCAATCCTGGATATCGCGCATCCAGGAAAAATACATATTTTCATATTGCTTGGGTACAAATTGAATGCGGCCATCTTCAACAGCAGCAATTGCCGGTTCTGCTAAAGGTTTTGTGCTCACATACCATTGATCTGTTAACCAGGGTTCAATCACAACGCCTGAACGATCACCACGCGGCACTTTCAATGCGTGATCATCAATTTTTTCCAACAAGCCTGCAGCTTCAAAAGCAGACACAATTTGTTTGCGTGCTTCGTAACGGTCGAGACCGCCAAATTGCGCAGGCAAGAAATTATTGAGTTCAGAATTGATGCTGCCATCCAGATTAAAAATCTGTGCTTGAGTAAGTACGGCTGCGTTTTTATCAAGTACGTTAATTAATGGCAGGTTGTGTCGCTTGCCAACTTCGTAGTCATTGAAATCATGTGCAGGTGTAATTTTTACGCAACCTGTTCCAAATTCACGATCAACATAATCATCCGCAACAATAGGAATTAAACGATTGACCAAGGGTAATAAAACAGATTTTCCAATTAAGGATTTATAACGCTCATCTTCCGGATGAACAGCAACAGCGCTGTCGCCCAACATGGTTTCGGGGCGAGTTGTCGCAACCACTAAATAATTTTTTCCTTCAGATGTTGTAGCGCCATCGGCTAACGGATAACGCAAATTCCAGAGAAAACCTTTTTCATCATGATTTTCAACTTCAAGATCAGAAATAGCAGTGTGTAATTTCGGATCCCAATTGACCAATCTTTTTCCGCGATAAATCAAACCATCTTCATACAAACGTACAAACGCTTCTTGAACGGCTTTTGATAAGCCATCATCCATGGTGAAGCGTTCGCGAGACCAATCTACTGATGAACCCAATCGGCGAATTTGACGAGTGATAGTGCCGCCGGATTGCTCCTTCCATTCCCAGACTTTTTCGAGAAATTTTTCACGGCCGAGATCATGGCGGCTGATATTTTGTGCGGCTAATTGACGCTCAACTACCATTTGTGTGGCGATACCGGCATGGTCTGTACCGACTTGCCATAAAGTGTCATCACCTTTCATGCGTCGGTAACGAATTAATGCATCCATCACGGCATTGTTAAAACCATGTCCCATGTGCAGGCTGCCAGTGACGTTGGGTGGCGGGATCATAATGCAATAAGGATTACCTTCACCCGCAGGTTTGAAGTAACCTTTTTCTTCCCAGGTTTGATACCACTCTCGTTCGATAGCATGGGGCTGATAAGTTTTTTCCATAGCGATAACAGACTCTTTCTGGTGTCCTCGTTTTCTGTATCAGTGAGGACGGAAATTGGATTAAAATCGGGTCGGCGATTATACAGTCTGTTTTTACGCTATTGTTAATGAAATATTCAATAAACCCGGATGTTCCTTATGTCGAAAAAACGCCCGATTTACATACCTTTTGCAGGGCCTGCCTTATTGGAATCTGCGTTGCTCAATAAAGGCAGTGCATTTACCCAACGCGAGCGACAACAATTTAATCTGGAAGGACTTTTACCTTACAACATTGAAACCATTGAAGAACAGGAATCGCGCCTGTACCAACAGCTGTGTTCATTTCATAATCCACTCGATAAACATATTTATTTGCGCAATATTCAGGACATTAACGAAACGGCCTATTACAAATTGGTGGTGAACCATCTCCAGGAAATTATGCCGTTGATTTACACCCCGACCGTAGGGCAAGCCTGTCAGCAATTTTCAAAAATTTATCGCCGCAAAAGAGGTTTGTTTATTTCCTGGCCTGATCGTGATCGTATCGATGATATTTTGCAAAATGCGACCAAACATAATGTGAAAGTAGTGGTGGTCACTGATGGTGAACGCATTCTGGGATTGGGAGATCAAGGTATTGGCGGAATGGGAATTCCCATCGGAAAATTATGTTTGTATACCGCATGTGGTGGCATCAGCCCTGCGCATACTTTGCCAATTACTCTGGATGTTGGCACTAATAATACCGCGCTGCTGGATGATCCTATGTACATGGGTTGGCGGCATCCGCGAATTGATGGCGATGATTATTATGAATTTGTGGATTTATTTATTCAGGCATTGAAGCGTCGTTGGCCAAAAGCATTGTTGCAGTTTGAAGATTTTGCCTTGGATCATGCAACACCTTTGCTGCAACGTTATCGCGATGAGCTTTGTTGTTTTAACGATGATATCCAGGGTACAGCTGCGGTTGCAGTTGGCACATTATTGTCGGCCTGTAATGCAAAAAAAGAAAAGTTATGTGATCAACGAATTGTATTTGCGGGGGCGGGTTCAGCGGGTTGTGGAATTGCGGATCACATAGTTAAACAAATGGTGCGCGAGGGTTTAACAGAGGGGCAAGCGCGCTCACAGATTTTTTTGTTTAGCAAAGATGGATTGTTGCAAAATTCCACGCCAAATTTGTTGGAGTTTCAACGGCCTTTTGTTACAAAAGATGATGTGGTTGCGTCTTGGGGATTGGGGCAATCTATCAGCTTGCAGGATTTGGTCATCTGCGCCAAACCCACGGTTCTAATCGGTGTTTCAGGGCAGCCAGGTCTGTTTACGAAAACGATTATCGAATCGCTGAATCGATTTTCAACTCGCCCTGTCGTTTTGGCTTTATCGAATCCCAATTCAAAAGTTGAGGCCCAGCCTGCGGATATTTTACGTTGGACAAATGGCGATGCATTGGTGGCTACCGGTAGTCCATTTGATGCAGTTGATATGGGTGACAAAGTGGTTGAGATTGCCCAGTGCAACAACAGTTATATTTTTCCTGGCCTTGGTTTGGGCGTTGTAGCTTCAAATGCCAACCGCATCACAGATAATATGATGATGGCCGCCAGCAGTGCATTGGCAGAAGAGTCGCCGACAAGTGCTGATCCTGAAGGCGCTTTACTTCCACCTCTGTCAGAAATTCGACAAGTAAGCCGAAAAATTGCGTTAGCTGTCTATCGACAGGCAATTGTTGACGGGGTGGCTTTGCCTGTTCCTGATGAATTATTACCCGAAGTGATTGAAAAACATTTTTGGATACCGGAATACAGAGAATATCGAAGAACTTCTTTCTAATTTGCAGGTCTTGTGTACATAAAAATTGTTTTCAGTAACTCTGGCCTTGGACTATTTTGTACATGTGCTAGTCTGAAAATTGAGTTGGAACCTGTTTCGAGTCAATGTCGTGAAGTTCGACAAAATTATTTGAAGAGTTTAATGCCATGGGCTATATCGTTTCTTGGAAGACTCATGCACAATAGCGCCGTTTTTAACTTGTATTATGTTTAACCCTACAATCATCGATCACAAGAGCTGTTCGATAAAGGACTAAAACATGGATTTTTTGACTACCCAACAATATTTATTGAGCAAGCATCAATCGAAAGAAATGTTCCCTTCGGGGCAACAGGATCTGGCGGTTTATAAAGTTTGCCATAAAATGTTTGCTACCCTCACTGCCGAAGGCGGTGTGCCGAGGGTTAGCCTTAAATGTGATCCCGATTTGGCGATCCAATTGCGTGAACAATATCCTGCGGTACACCCCGGGTTCCAGATGAATAAAAAACATTGGAACACCATTATGTTGGACGGTTCTATCCCTCCTGCACAGATTCAACGTATGATTGATCATTCCTATCAGTTGATCGTTGATAATCTGCCAGGCAATGAGCGTGATGCTTTGTTGGCCTCTAAATCCTGAGGCCAACACTTCTGCTATAGTCTTCATCGATCATAATTTTTCAGTGCTGAGCGAGAATTATTTTGGATGCGGATTTTTCCTTTGCTGGTGTCAGTCATACAGAAGCTACTTTCAATTCGTCGTTGGGCAACAGACTCAGGGTGTTGCGTGAAGCCTTTGGTCTATCGCAGCGGGAATTGGCCAAGCGAGCTGGCATTACCAATAGCAATATATCGATGATAGAACAGGGTCAGGTGAGCCCCAGCATCCAGAATTTACATAAAATTCTGGATGCGTTTCCCATGACCCTGGCTGAATTCTTTTCCTGTAATTTGATTCCTGATCAAACGCCTGTTATCAGAGCCAGGGATATTGCTGCCAACGCCCGCACTTCGGCAGAAGGTGTGTTGATTTATCAGTTATCACAAGCGGGTTTAATCAAGCAGATAAGCCTATCGCGTCAATTTTTTCCGGCAAAAAGCCAGGTCGCCATGAAAGTTGCTGACCAGGACATTGCAGCCTGGGTGATTTCGGGTGAATTGGATTTGCATTTGGCAACACAGGTTTTTAAAGTCGAAAAAGGTGATGGCTTTTATATAAAACGTGAGCAAATCTATTCCTTTGCAAATCCTTATGCCGAGATTGCCGAAGTGGTACTGGCCAGTATGGTTTCAAACCAATAATAATTGGCTACACTCAACCAAACATAAACTAACCAAGAGATGACCCTATGTTTCAAGGACAAGCTTTTAAACTCACACTACACCCTGATGGTATCGCTGAACTTTGCTTCGATTTACAAGGCGAATCGGTAAATAAATTTAATCGCCTGGCGGTGACAGAGCTGTCACAGGTATTGGATCTATTGGAACAGGCCAGTGATATAAAAGGATTGATGATTACCAGCGCCAAAGATGTATTTGTAGTCGGTGCCGACATCATGGAATTTACAGCCGTGTTTGCATCCGCTGCAGATCAGATATCGGCGCATCTGGCACCGAATAATCAAAATAATAATCGATTGGAAGATCTTCCTTTTCCAACGGTGGTGGCTATTAATGGAATTGCCTTGGGGGGAGGATTGGAATTTTGTCTGGCCTGCGATTATCGCGTTGCCAGTACTGCCGCTTCAAAAATAGGATTGCCTGAAACCAAACTGGGTATTATTCCTGGTTGGGGTGGGACTGTGCGCTTACCCCGTATTGCCGGTTTGGATACCGCTGTTGAATGGATTGCTGCCGGAAAAGAAAATACCGCTGAAGAAGCCCTAACTGCACGTGTAGTTGATGCAGTTGTTGAGCCGGCAAAATTGCGTGATGCGGCGTTGTTTACCTTGCAACAATGCATCACCGGAAAATTTGATTACCTTGCGCGACGCGAACAAAAAAAATCGCCACTGAAATTAAATTTCATTGAATCCATGATGGCGTTTGAAACTTCAAAAGCGTTTGTGGGCGGGCAGGCTGGAAGAAACTATCCGGCGCCGGTTTCTGCCATTAAAGCCATGCAAAAAGGCGCTGACAAAGGTCGCGATGAAGCCTTGCAATGTGAAGCCGAAAATTTTGCGAAAATGGCAAGCACTCCTGTTGCCCATTCTTTGGTTGGTATTTTTATTAACGAACAATTGTTAAGTAAAAAAGCCAAAGGTTGGGAGAAAAAAGCGGACAAAAAAATCGCACAAGCTGCTGTATTGGGTGCCGGTATTATGGGTGGTGGTATTGCTTATCAATCCGCGTCCAAATCAATCCCCATCAAAATGAAAGACATTGCCCAAAAAGGATTGGATATGGGTTTGGCAGAAGCCAACAAATTATTGAATAAACGTGTTGAACGTAAAAAAATGACCGCAACTGAAATGGGTGAAGTGTTAAATCGAATTGATCCCGCATTAAGTTACGATGGTTTTGATCAGGTAGATATAGTAGTTGAAGCAGTTGTTGAAAATCCAAAAGTGAAAAAAGCGGTATTGGCAGAGGCTGAAGAAAAAGTCAGCGCTGATACTATTATCGCGTCTAACACCTCGACAATTTCCATCAGCTTTTTAGCAGAAGCCTTGAAGCGTCCCGAAAATTTTTGCGGTATGCATTTTTTCAATCCTGTACACATGATGCCATTGGTCGAAGTGATTCGTGGTGCCAAAACTTCCGATACTGCAATTGCCAGAACAGTTGCTTACGCCAATGCTATGGGCAAAAAACCGATTGTAGTAAAAGATTGTCCCGGGTTTTTGGTGAATCGTGTTTTGTTTCCCTATCTCGCTGGTTTTGCATTATTGATTCGCGATGGAGTTGATTTTCAGCGTATCGATAAACTAATGGAAACCTGGGGCTGGCCTATGGGTCCGGCTTATTTATTGGATGTCGTTGGATTGGATACGGCCGTTCATGCCGAAAAAGTGATGGCGGAAGGTTTCCCTGATCGCATGAAGCGCGACTTCACTTCTTGTACTGATGTTTTATTTGCTGCCGGTCGTTTGGGGCAAAAAAATAATCAGGGTTTTTACAATTACGAACTGGATAAAAAAGGTAAGCCGGCAAAGGTGGCAGCTGCAGAGGTTGCTGAAATTTTAAAACCGGTTGTGCAAACGACAATTGAAATTTCTGACGAGGATATTATCTCGCGCATGATGATCCCTATGGCAACAGAACTCGCGCGTTGTTTGCAAGAAGGTATAGTGGAAACTGCCGCAGAAGCTGATATGGCTTTGGTTTACGGAACCGGCTTCCCGCCATTCAGAGGCGGCGTTTTCCGTTGGCTGGATTCAATCGGTGCAAAAAACTTTTGCGATCTGACAGAAAAATTTTCAACACTGGGTGCGCTTTATGTTGTACCTGACAATATCAAAGCACTTGCGGCTAACAATCAAAAATTTTACGGCTAAGGAGCAAAAAAATGAGTTTACAACCACGTGATGCCGTTATTGTTGATTATGCCCGCAGTGCTATGGGGCGTTCAAAAAATGGTTGCTTTCGCAATATGCGTGCAGACGATATTTCGGCAGCGATTATTCGCGGTTTGTTAGCGCGCAATCCAAAATTTGATCCATCCACGATTGATGACATGCTTTGGGGTTGTGTGATGCAACGTGAAGAGCAAGCATTTAATATCGCGCGCAATATTTTATTGTTGTCAGGTTTGCCGCACACAATTCCTGCGCAAACAATCAATCGTTTGTGCGGCTCATCCATGGCGGCATTGCATATCGCAACGGCGAATATTCGTGCGAATCTGGGTGATGTGTATTTGATTGGTGGTGTTGAGCACATGGGGCATTTGCCGATGTATGAATCAGTCAGTATCAATCCATTGTTGGGTTTATCAGTCGCAAAAGCCGCTGGCAATATGGGAATGACTGCTGAATATTTGGCATTGCTGCACGGTATTAATCGCCAACAAATGGATGAGTTCAGTGCGCGCTCGCATCAACTGGCTGCACAAGCGCGCAGCAATGGAAAATTTGCGAAAGAAATCATTGCAGTTGCAGGTCACAATGCAGATGGTTTTCCAATTATGGTGGATCAGGATGAAACCATTCGTGCGGAAACGACTGTTGAAGCATTGGCGAAATTGCCACCTGCATTTGATCCAAAAAATGGACAAGTGACAGCAGGCAGTTCGTCACAATTATCCGATGGTGCGTCGGTGATGTTGGTGATGTCAGCCGAGCGCGCGCAATCTTTGGGTTTAACGCCAATTGCCAGGGTGGTTTCCATGGGGCTTGCCGGTGTTGATCCTTCGATCATGGGGTATGGCCCTGTTCCTTCCACAGAAAAAGCGCTGAAAACTGCCAGTTTATCGATGGATGATATAGGCGCTGTTGAACTCAACGAGGCTTTCGCCGCACAAGCATTGCCGGTTTTAAAAGATCTCAAATTGTTGGACAAAATGGACAAAGTGAATGCCCATGGCGGCGCTATTGCATTGGGGCATCCATTTGGTTGTTCCGGTGTTCGCATTACCGGTTCTTTGTTGACAGTGATGCAGGACAGAAATGTGAATTTGGGCGTCTCCACTATGTGTATAGGTTTGGGACAAGGCATTACAACGGTATTGGAACGATTGAATTAGCCTTAGTTAAACCCCGCAGCCGGTGGTAGAATGTCGGCGCTTTCCTGCTGCGGGGGTTTTATGTCTTCTTCTTTGTATGAGATTGTTGAGTTGCCTGATGGTGATGTAGTTTTGCGTCGTGTTGACGACGAAGACGCTGAGCCTCTCGTTAAAATTCATTTTTCCAGTGAGTCGCTGGATTATCTGGGTGAGTCAAAATTTGCGATTGCCAGAGCTATGATTGAAGCCGGTATGGATGCAGCAAATGATGAAACACAGGAAGACAATCCAGACCCATCCTATGAAGATCAGTTGGAAGGTTACTTACTGCATTAAGAGTGCCTGCTTTTTTCTTTTCCGATTATTCCTTCATGGCAGTTATTTACACCTGTCCAATCAATTAAATTCAATAAATTGAATCCAATAAAAAGTTACCCCTTCAAAAATTAAGTTGATATTATCCCCGGCTATAAAAGTCGCAAGAGATACATTAATGACTCATTTTTCTACTCTGGGCTTGATCGGCCATCTCAACAATGAACGGGCTGT
>CBFGPN010000075.1:0-17027 GCA_965650675.1 uncultured Cellvibrio sp. | reverse complement strand
GCATTTATTACGCTGCTTGTTTGTATCTTGATTGTCATTTTACCGATGATTATGCTCACCGGCTCTGTGATTAATGAAGGTGCGGCTATTTATCAACGTATGCAATCTGGTGAAATCAGTCCGGCTCAACAAATTGAAAAAATCCGAACTGCATTTCCAGGATTACAATCTTTTTTCGATAAGTTTGGAATTGATATTGTCAAAATAAAAGAAACTGCCATGCAATTTGCAATGAGCAGTGGAAAATTTTTAGCTCAACAAGCAATCAGTGTCGGGCAAGACACTTTTAAATTGATTTTGAATATTTGTTTGATGTTGTATCTCACTTTTTTTCTATTACGCGATGGAACCAAACTGATTGAATTATTAATTCGCGCCTTACCACTGGGTGATGCACGCGAGCGATTACTGTTCGCCAAATTTGGTGAAGTCACCCGCGCCACTATCAAAGGCAATTTGGTGGTGGCGCTGGTTCAAGGCACTTTGGGCGGCATTATTTTCTGGATACTGGGAATTCCAGCCGCGCTGCTGTGGGGCGTGTTAATGGCAATTGCATCACTGATTCCGGCTATTGGGCCTGCATTGATTTGGGCACCTGTAGCAGTCTATCTGGTTGCCGCAGGTGACAGCACCAGTGCCATTATTCTTGCAGTATTTGGTGTTGGCGTTATAGGCCTGGTAGACAACGTGTTGCGTCCGATTCTGGTCGGTAGAGACACAAAATTACCGGATTACCTGGTTTTATTATCAACACTGGGTGGCCTCGGTTTATTTGGTATTAATGGTTTTGTTATTGGCCCATTGGTCGCTGCTTTATTTATTGCCTTTTGGGGCATTTTTATTCGAGAAATTCATTTATTGGCGCCAGACCAAAAATCGGCGCCCGGGGAAGATAATTAATGTGGTTTAAAAATTTACGTGTATTTCGTTTAACCCAAAGCTGGACACTGACACACGAAGAACTCAATGAAAAATTAAATACATTTTGCTTTAATCCTTGCGGCAGCATGGATTTGTTTCGCTACGGATTTACTCCTCCTTTAGGCCAGGATTCAGAGGAATTGGTACATTCAACTAACGGACGAATGATGATCTGTGCCAAACGTCAGGAAAAAATTCTACCGAGCGGTGTAATCAAGGAACAAGTTGAAGAGAAAGTTCTGGCTATTGAAAATGCCGAACAGCGAAAATTAAGTCGCAAAGAAAAACAGAACTTAAAAGATGACATTATTTTTTCACTCTTGCCAAAAGCGTTTACCCGATCGCGTCTGGATTTTGCTTACATAGATCCAAAAGCCAACTGGATTATAGTCCACAGTGCATCAGCAAAACGAGCTGAAGATTTGATGAGCAAATTGCGCGAAGCGCTGGGGTCGCTTCCCTGTATTCCACTCACTACCAAACACTTGCCAACACAAATCATGACACGTTGGTTACGCGAAGCCAAAGTCGGTAATGAATTGGAATTGGGTGATGAATGTGAGTTGGTTGCCAACAAAGATGGGCGCATTATTCGTTGCAAAAAACAGGATCTCGCCGCTGCTGAAATCCGCAATCATCTGGATTTGGGTATGCAGGTAAGTAAACTCACTCTGATCTGGAAAGAATCTGTACACTTTTTGTTAGACGATCAATGTGCAATCAAACGTTTAAAATTTGAAGGTGATATCACCGATCCCAATAGTGAACGGCAACCCGAAACCAAAGCCGAACAATTTGATTTGGATTTTTCGATCATGTCATTGGAAATTGATGCTTTGTTAAAATTATTGATAAAACAATTAGGCGGAATTGACAATACAGATTAAGAATAGTCAATTAATTCACATTTAACATTACAGGAATCATCAAAATGAATGTTGATAGTTTTTTTTCAAAACCAAATATCCGCTTCAGTTTTTTATTACTGGCTTTGACGCTAACTGCCTGTAATCCATCGACATCCGACATGCAAAAGCTGGAAGGTTTTGCCCAAGGCACCACTTATCACATCACCTATCTGCCCAATGCCGAACACAAAATAAATCCGAAAGAAATTGAACAGCAAATTGCTGCAGAATTTGAACGTATTGATTTGACGCTATCCAATTATCGCGATGATTCAGTCATTGAAAAATTCAACACCAACCAAACTGATCAAGCCATCAGTGTTGATGCAGAGCTGGTCAAACTGGTTGAACAGGCACGTAGTGTTTACCAGGCCAGCAACGGTTGTTACGATTTGACCATCAAACCTTTATTTGATTTGTGGGGATTCAAAAAGGAGGTTTTTTCTCCTCCTTCCGATGAGGATTTATCGCTTGCCATGTCAACCATCGGCATGAATTATTTGCAAACGGTGGATACAACTCATTTACGTAAAATGATTCCCAAATTACGTATTGATATTTCATCAATAGGGCAAGGTTACACAGTTTCACGCATGGCAGCGATTTTGGAAAATCACAAAGTGGAAAGTTATTTAGTCGAAATCGGCGGCGAATTAAAAACCAAAGGTAAAAAGCCCAATGGTGAGCCATGGAAAATCGCACTGGAAAAACCATTACCCAATGAACGCAAACTTCACAAAATTGTGTCATTCGATTCGGGCGAAGCTTATGCATTAATGGCATCAGGCACCTATCGCCATTATTTCGACAGCAAAGGCAAACGCTACAGCCACATAATCGACGCCAGAACCGGCAAACCCATCGAACACAACACAGTATCAGTCGCCGTTTTAAACCCTGACCCAACTATCGCTGATGCATGGTCAACGGCCCTGCTCTGCCTGGGTTCACAAGAAGGTTTGAAAATCGCCAATCAAAACAACATCACCGCTTTATTTATTGACGATCAGAATGGTCAATTGGTTGAACGCAATTCAAAAGGGTTTAATGAATTGCAAGGAATTAGTTTTAGCGAGCCTTGATTGTCGAATTAATATATCTGTTAAATTAATTTTTTTGACTCATACGAAATGAAAACCAATTACATAGCACCCGGACACCGGTTGATTTTAAGAAAACCGAATTCCGATGATCTTGAAAAAATTAAAGAGCTATATGAAAAAAGCATTTCGATCCATACTCCCTGGGCATACGCACCTGAAAATTATCAAACCTATCTGGAACAGGAAAATCGCTATTTTGTTTGCTTATCTGAAACTGGCGATATTGTTGGCACTTTCAATATATCGGGAATAGTACGTGGCTATTTTCAATCGGCTTATTTAGGTTACGAGGTATTCAACCCTCATCAAGGAAAAGGCTACATGAGCGAAGGAATCAAATTACTTTTAAAAGAAGCTTTTGAAACTTTGAAACTACACCGTTTGGAAGCAAACATTCAACCGGAAAATACAGCTTCTATTCGCCTTGTTTCCAAAGCAGGTTTTACCAAAGAGGGTTTTTCAAAACATTATTTGAAAGTGGGTGGTATTGAGTGGAAAGATCACGAGCGATGGGCAATTGTTAACAACGTTATGGAAATTTAAATTATTCGACCAGTTTTCAATCGTGCGGAAGATAAGGAAATTTGTGACCTATGGAATATCTCATAAGTTTTTAAAATCGAATTAACAATTTTTACAAAACCCGATCAACGCCTTCAACCCATTGTTACGTGATGGCGTCATATGTTTTTGCAGTTGGGATTTTTGTAAAAAATCCTCTTCATTCCAGTTGCGAACAAACTCCGGTGATTGACCATTAAGTTGAACCAGAATAATAGCGGCCAAACCTTTAATGAGTTTACTTTGGCTGTCGAATAGAAAGTATTGGGTTTCGGATGTTGATTGGGTTTTTATCCAACTATCCACTTCGCAGCCTTTTAATAAATATGCAGGATTTTGTAAGGCAGCTTTGGGTTTGATCAGATCTGACCATTGTAAAATCAGGCGGTATTTTTCTTGCCAGCTGTTGCTGTTGATCAATAGATTTAAATCGATTGATGATAAATCATCAGGTTGCATGTTTGATTCCAAATAATGTTTTGGCGTTACTTGTGGTTTGCTCGGCGATTTTGGTTAAAGGTTGCTGTTTCAATTCCGCAAGACATTCCGCTATTGGCAACAAATTGATTGGTGAATTCATTTTACCTTGCTGCCCCTGTAAAGGCATATCGGGCGCATCGGTTTCCAATAATAAATAATCCAATGGGATTTTTTTGATGGCCTCGCGGGTTTTATTGGCGCGGTCGTAAGTGATCACCCCACCAACACCCAGATAAAATCCTGCATCAACAAAGGCTTTGGCTTGTTCGTAGCTGCCACTGAAGGCGTGAATCACACCACGCGATGTGAGTTGGTTTTTTTTGATGATGGCAATTAATTCAGTGTGTGTTTTTCGTGAATGTACAACTATCGGTTTGGACGATTTTTTAGCGACATCTATATGCAATTGCAAACAGGCAATTTGTGTGGACAAATCCAAATCAATCACAGCATCCAAACCGGTTTCACCTATAGCGACACAATTTTGTTCTGTCATCACTGCATTTAAATGACGGGATAAATCATCAAGATTCTGATTGATTAAAAAACTGTTGATCCACCAGGGATGAAGACCCGCTGCCCAGACAAGCCCCGAAAATTTTTCCACAACTTGCTGTACTTGATGCCAGAAGTCGGGGCTAACGGCGGGGATTAATAATTGTGTGATGCCCAATGTTTGGGCTTTTGACCAGATCAACTCACGCTGATCATCAAATTCCGCAAAATCAAAATGGCAATGACTGTCAAAAAAATTCAAGGTTGGCTCACTGGCGACTTGGGGCTGGTATACTGCGAGGTCGATTAATTTACGCTCTGCATTATGCCTTTAATTATCAAACCGACCAAAACCCGCCGTGAACTGCATGCTGAACTTCAAGCAGAAGTAGAGGCTTATCTTGAACAAGGCGGGCAAGTGCAGGAAATTCCACGGGGTGCCAGTGGCCGTCCCCTTGGGAGCGGGCCTCTTTATTCTGTGTTTGAGGGAGAATCTCACGAACAAAGGACTCTGGTTAACGAGGTGGTCGCCGCTATAGAAGCCCGTAAGAAACCCCATCATTCAAAGCCACCCATGTCGGGACCCAAAAAGCGGGTGATCCTGGATGACTTCGGGCAACCCATTCGCTGGGAATGGGTCAACGAATAAGAGTGAAATTATTTACTGCCTGTTTTGTTGGATCGTGAACTATTGTGATCCTGAACACTCACCGCTGTATTAGCTTCAGTAATTGACACATTGAAAACACCAGTAGCATCGGTTGTCATACTGACAGGCTTATGTGTTCTTTTTCCTGTTGCCAAACCTGAAGCTGCATCACGAGGGCTTTTAACCTGATGATTTAACACGAGAGGAGTGGAAACTGCTTTGCCATCTTTATCCGTTTGTTCAACTTTATACTCACCAACTGCCAAATCACTGATCACGCAGGTTGCATTCGGACAAGACACAATTTTGGACTCACCCTTAACATCCGTAAATTTTAAATAGATATCCGCTGCAAAACCGGGCGCACTAACAACCGCAAAAATACTAAACAAGATTGCCTGAAGAGAAATCATTTTTTTCATCATAAACTCCACTTGGGCTAATGACCGGGATTAGTCAAAATCAAGACTAGCAGGGATAACTGAATTGAAAGTGAAGCTATTGCGCTGAATCTATCGCGTTATCAATTTCATCAGGCGACAACACCGGCTTTTGCTCAACAGGGAATGAAATACCCGTAGCTGATGAAGCCGATGTTGATGCAGCGGGTGTTGATTTACGCGTATTGTTGTTGCCTCTTTGATCCATAACCTGCTGTCTATCCAGGCCTGAATCTACTGCGTTATCCACTTCATCAGCAGACAAGAAAGGATTGGTTGATCGCGAACCTGTGGAATTTTCAAAACGGGAATTGCCTGACTTGCCTCCATCCTGATTAATCAGTTGTTGCCCATCCAAACCCATTCCACCATTGGTCAAAGCTTCGGCAACGGCTTTCTTCAACACAATAATCGCGATGCGCCGGTTAATCGGTTCTGTTGGTTGATCAATTAAATAAGGTGCTGCTGAACCCATGCCCTGCACAGTGGCCACTTTACTTTCGGGATAGGAACCTTCCAGCAAAGCACGGCGCGCAGCGTTGGCACGGTCAGCGGATAATTCCCAATTGGTGTAGGTTGCATTGGCACCATAAGGTGTTGCATCGGTATGACCGGTCACACTGATTTTGTTTTGTACTTTATCCAGAATCGGTGCCAATGCGTGTAATACATCGACGGAATAAGATTTTAAATTCGCACTGCCCACATCAAACATGGGACGTTGATCTTTATCGACAATTTGAATGCGCAAACCCAGCGCAGTGAAATCAATCAGGATTTGATCTTTAATTTGCTGAAACACAGAATCGAGCGCGTTGATTTCCTGTTCCAATTTCTTTTTCAATTCATCCAGCTGTTCCTGCTCACGTTTTTCCAATTGTTTTTTCAATTCATCTTCAGGAACATTTTCAGCCGTTTCCGGTTTGGTGTTGTCTTTGTAACCTTCCTTATCACTGGCATCTTCATTTTCAGGCTGATCGGATTGGGATTGTTGCAAGGGTTGATCCTGTGTAATCAAACCCAAATCCGCACCGCCCTCACCTACTACGTATTCGCTGCCAGGGTCCTGAAAATATCCGGCAATTGCTTGTTGTTCATTTTGCGATGTACTGCCCAACAACCACATCAATAAAAAGAAGGCCATCATCGCTGTCATAAAATCTGCGAGCGCCACCTTCCATGAACCGCCGTGGTGACCATGCCCATGTTTCTTTTTTTTGACGATTATCGGTTGTGGTGCCGCGCCCTTTTCCATCAATAACTACCTTATCTTTTTGCGCGATATTGTTCTTCCAGTTCTTTAAAACCGGGACGAACACTGTGGTAAATCACCTTACGCCCGAATTCAACCGCAATTTGTGGTGGCACACCATTCATGGATGCCACCAGCACTGCTTTGATCGCTTCATAAGCGCGGGATTCTTCCCTTACCATATGGTTGAGATAACTGGCAAAGGGGGCAATAAATCCGTAAGCAAACAAAATCCCCAACAGAGTTCCGACCAATGCGGCTGCAACTGAAGCGCCAATCTCAGCGGGAGGACCGCCAATCTTGCCCATGGTAATCACCACACCCAAAACCGCCGCCACAATACCGAAGCCGGGTAAACCATCCGCTGCTGTCTGTACTGCCCCGGGAATCAAACCGGCTTCCTGATGATGACCATCCATTTCCTGATCGATCAAGGCTTCCAATTCATGCGGGGCCATATTGCCTGCAACCATGATGCGCAAGTAATCGCAAATAAATTCCACTATGTGATGGTCTTTCATAATGGTGGGGTAGTTGCTGAAAATAGGACTGTTCTCCGGCTCTTCAATGTCCCCCTCAATCGCCATCAAACCTTCCCGACGGGTTTTATTAAAAATATCGTAAAGCAGCGTCAGTAAATCCATATAAAACTCCTTTTTATATTTGGACGGTTTGATAAGAGTGACGGCAGACTTGATAACACCTATGGAAACAGAAAGAGGATTACCAATAATCATGGCTCCAAAGGAGGCACCGCAGATGATCATCACCTCAATAGGCGACATTAATACCAACACATTACCGCCGTGAATGGTAAAACCCACACCTATACACCCCAGTACCACGATAATCCCAATAAAGATATTCACCGTCACCTCCGCCACTTATTCTTTTTGAGTATAGGCGTGATGAATATGGCTTCAAGGTAGATATGTGCGCCAAAGCCCTTCTTTACAAACAATAGACATTTATTAGTAAAAACGATTAAATCGCCGACTCGTTTGCATCAACTGGATAGAAAAATGGCAATTATTGGTATTGATTTGGGAACCACCAACAGCAGCTGTGGAGTGTGGACTGAACAGGGTGTGAAGTTGATTCCAAATCGTCTGGGTGATTTATTAACACCATCCGTTGTGGGTCTGGATGATAAAAATAATATTAGCGTTGGCCGCGTCGCCAAAGAAAGATTAATCAGCCACAGCGATAAAACCGTTGCCGTCTTCAAACGACTCATGGGCACCGAGCACAAAGTTATTTTGGGTAATAAACAATTCACAGCGACTGAATTATCCGCACTTGTACTGCGCTCATTAAAAGAAGATGCCGAAAATTTTTTAGGTGAAGAAGTCACTGAAGCCGTCATCAGTGTTCCGGCTTATTTTAATGATAATCAACGTCACGCCACCAAAACTGCTGGCGAGTTGGCAGGACTCAAAGTTGAACGACTGATCAACGAACCCACCGCCGCCGCAATTGCTTACGGATTACATGAAAAACAGGAAGGCACTTTTTTAATTCTGGACATGGGCGGTGGCACTTTCGACGTTTCTATTCTGGAGTTTTTTGAAGGTGTCATGGAAGTTCACGCTAGTGCCGGTGATAATTTTTTGGGCGGTGAAGATTTTGTTGATGCAATGATTAACGATGTGTTGCAGCAACTTGATATTAATCGACAGTCGCTCTCGGCACAGGAAACCAATCAGTTACTGATGCAAATGGAAACTGCAAAACGCCGGATTGGAACCAAAGAACAACAAATTTTAATTTTACACATTGCAAAAACCGATCACACTTTCACAGTCACTGATGAGTGGTTTACCAAAATTGCCACTCCACTTTTATTGCGAGCCAAACGCCCGATTGAGCGGGCATTAAGCGACGCCAATATGTCGCCCCAGGCAATTGATGATGTGGTTCTGGTTGGCGGTGCAACGCGTATGGGAATTTTTCGTTCAACCATTGGCCGCATGTTTGGCCGCTTGCCATCCTGTCATCTTGATCCTGATTGTGCGATTACCATGGGCGCCACTATTCAAGCAGGATTAAAATCCAAAGATAAAGCGCTATCCGATATTGTTCTGACAGATGTTTGCCCTTACACATTAGGCACTGATGTCGTTAACGAAAATACCAATGAGGGTGGATATTTTTTACCGATCATTGAACGCAATTCCGTTGTTCCTATTAGCGTCACACGTCGGCTGGTCACTGCACACGATAATCAAAAACAATTGTCGATTGGCATTTATCAGGGTGAAAACCGTTTGGTCAGTAAAAATATTTTATTGGGCCGATTAACGCTGGATGTTCCACCGGGGCCTGCCGGAAAAGAAGCGGTTGATGTTCGCTACAGTTACGACATGAATGGCTTGTTGGAAGTCGATGTAAAAGTCGCATCAACCGGAAAAAGTATTAACAAAGTGATTGAACAATCACCCGGCAGTCTGACAGCTGAAGAAAAAGAAAAAGCGCGATTGCGTTTGGCTGCATTAAAATTTCATCCTCGCGATCAGGAAACCAATCGCGCACTGCTTGCACGGGGAGAACGGCTTTATGAGTCCAGCCTCGGTGAAAAACGCGAAAAAATTGCACAGATAATGGCTGATTTCGATCATATATTGGAAAAACAAAACCCGGTTGAAATTAAAAAAGCAGTCGCACAGTTGGAAATTTTATTTAACCAATTGGATACCGAGGAATGGTTGTAAATGGATATTTGGCAAATTCTGGAGATAGAACCCACTCCCGATCAAAAAGCGATTAAACGAGCTTACTCCAAAAAATTAAAAGTCACCCGCCCGGACGAAAATGCAGAAGCATTTCAAAGTTTGTATCACGCTTATAAAGCCGCATTACATCAAGCCACTTATTGGGATGAATATCAGCAAGAATATCAAGATGATGCAGATGAATCCAAACTACCGGAGCATCAGGGCGAATCAGAAAGCCAGGCAACTGCAGAAATATCAATAGTCACTGAACAGGCAATTATTGATTCGCCTGTTGAACCCACATCAGAAACTGTTGGCTTGAATCCGCCAGAAAATTCCGTTGACGAAACAACGGCGGAAACTCAGGTTAATCCTTTGCAGCTAGAGGGTGAACGCTTATTGGGTTTAACTGAATTATTTTTGGCGACAAGTAATGGTGGACAAAACAATCCGAAAAATTGGACATTTATTATTGAGTCTCCCTTTATTCTTGAAGATCATTTTAATTGGCGATTGGGTTTGGAGTTACTGCGAGTTATTCACGAACACAATCTTAATCATGTGGCCAAAGTATCATCACTGGTTGGGCAAGAAGCCCTGACCTATCTCAATTCCATTTTTAACTGGATGGATAATCGATATCATGTGACACGCGCTCTGGGTGATGATTACAACACATGGCTGGACATGATCAGGGACAACACAGAATCAGAAAAAAATTACCGCCATAAAATTCGCGGTGGTAAAAATCTGCTGCTGCAACAAAAAAATACCGAGCAAGTAGCACAGCCAACAACCAGACGAACCAGTTTGGTGTTCAGTCGATTTTGTGCATTTTTAATTGACTGCTTTTTTTTAGTTATACTCATATCGTTGTTAGCAAGCGGGGAGAGTGTCGATAATCAGGCAATTTCTAACAGGGCATGGGGTATCTTATCAATATTTGCAGTGTTTATTTATTTCTGTGGATTTGAAGCTTCCATACTGCAAGGAACGCCCGGTAAAAAAATTATGAAGCTTGCTGTTACCACGAACCAAGGCGAAGCCCCCGTATTTTTGCATGCTGTACTCAGGACATTTTGTTTTTTTATTTTTTCTATTTTCTTTTTTACGTTGCCCGCAGGTATCTCGGCAATACTGCGTTCATTTGATATAGATTTCCATGTTTTATCCATAGCGATGCAAGCTTTTGGGATTTATTTAGCAACAAGGCCCATTAATTTTTACGACAAAATTTCAAAAACGCAGGTTATTCAAATTTAATTTTTTATTAGTCAAATCCCTCACCCTGGCCCTCTCCCCGAGGGAGAGGGATATCAATTCCTCCTGAAGAGGGAATTGGCTCCTCACTTTGAAAAAGGGAGGCGGGGGAGGGATTTAAAGTGGTCAAATTTACGAAGATTTTAAATCCCCCCTGCCCCCTTTTTCAAAGTGGGGAAAAATCACAAGAGAAAATCGTATGAACATAAAAGACTTACCCCAAGCCACACAAGAAAAACTGGAAGCTGCCGCTTTTCGTGAATTATTAGCGCATCTGGATAGTAGAAAGGATGTGCAGAATATTGATTTGATGAATCTGGCGGGGTTTTGCCGGAATTGTTTGGGCAAATGGTATCAAGCCGCTGCCAAAGAACAGGGTATTGATTTATCACAGGATGAAGTGCGTGAACGTATTTATGGCATGACCTATGAGCAATGGAAAAAAGATTACCAACGCTAATGTATGCTCGCATCCACAACCAAATGTTCACGACCTAAAGAACTGGTGATCTGTAATTGATTGAGCGCAAATAATACTGGCAAATTGGTTTGTACTGCCGGGTTAATCGGTGTTTGATGTGAGTCACCACTGGCAGAAATACTCACCCAACAATTTCTACCGGAACGTTTGGCGATATACAAAGCACGATCTGCTGTATCCACCACTTGTTCCCAATCCAATGCTGTTGGTAAGTGACCATAAAAAGGATAAGCCGCAAACCCTATGGAACAAGATTTATGAATAACCGTATTGTCGTCTACATCAAATGGATAGCCGGCAACTGACTGCCTGATGCGTTCGACCATATCAATTACTTCAGCGCGTGAACAATAACGCAACACAATTAAAAATTCCTCGCCACCCCAACGAATAACATAATCGGAATCACGAAGATTTTTTTCCAATAACCGGCTTAATTGTTCAAGCACTTTATCGCCCGCTGCGTGACCATGGGTGTCGTTAACTTCTTTAAAGAAATCCACATCCAACAACACAAACACCAAATCAGAATCAGTCAGGTCTGCAGGTGGATTTTTATTTTGGAGCCAATCCTGATAACTGCGATCAACCAAGGCCACATCACTGACTATGGATTTATTCAGGAATCGACGATTGTGCAAGCCGGTTAACGGATCAGTCAAACTGGCTTCTTCAATTTTTAAATAGGCATCATGCAAACGTTGTTGTGCCAAACGTAAACCTTCATTGGTTTTATTTAATTCCTGTGTACGCTCTGCCACTTTTTTATCCAGATGCCGTGACGCATCCAACAATTGCAAATGTGTAGCAACTCTTGCCAATAATTCTTCTTTTTCGATCGGTTTGGTCAGGAAATCATTACCGCCCACATCAAATCCCATCACCAAATCATTAGTCTGATTTCTTGCCGTTAAAAAGATAATCGGTAATTCATGGGTGGGATAGGCCATGCGTAAACGCTTGCAGGTTTCGTATCCGGATAGTTTCGGCATCATGATATCGAGCAAAACCAAATCAACATCCCTTGCCTGTTCAACTATGGCAATTGCATCTTCACCGGAACCCGCTTCGCTGACACGATAATCACGAAAACTTAAATAATTCATCAATACTTTACGATTCAGCGCATCGTCATCCACCACCAATATATGTGCACCTTTTTTGTCGTAATCAGCGTAATCATTTATTTCCAATATATGGTTTCGTTCCGCTTTGATTAAATTGACACGATTGCGTGTAAATTCCCGATTGCGTAACACATCGGATTTTTGCAAATCTTTTTCATAAGGTAATGTGAAACAAAAAGTTGAACCCTTGCCAGGAATGGATTCAACGGTTAATACACCACCGTGCAACTCAACCAATTGTTTACTAATTGTAAGACCCAGCCCCGTTCCTCCGTGATGACGTTCCATATGTCCATCAGCCTGTTGGAAAGCTTCGAAAATATCGTGCAGTTTATTTTCCGGAATACCCATACCGGTATCACGTATGTAGACCGCCAGATTTTGTTCCGCAATTTTTGCTTCAACACGAATATAACCCTGCTCGGTGAATTTGACAGCATTACCAATCAGGTTATACAAAATTTGCAAGATCCGGTCTTCATCGGCAATGACACCGGGGAAATTATCCCCCAACAAATTTTCCATCAGGATTTTTTTATCGCCAAGAAGGGGTTTGGTCAAACTGATCACCACATCAACCAACACCGATAAATCCACCACTTTTTTATGCAGGTTTAATCCTTTGTTGCGCAACTTTGCAAAATCCAGAATATCGTCCACCAATGTGGCCAGACGTTTGCCACCGGTTGCAATCAACCCCAAACTGTGGCGAATTGATTCCGGTACTTCACCTTCAACACCATCACGCAGGGATTCTGCAAGACCGATTATTCCATTCAAAGGTGTGCGTAATTCATGTGAAGTGTTAGCAAGAAACTCATCTTTTAATTTATCAATTTCCTGTAAACGCCTCACCAAAGATCGTTCCTGTTCAACTTGTTGCCGTTCGAAATACAAACGCATTTGTTGTGTACGCCAAATCCAGAAAGCAAAAGCCAATAACACCAATAAATAAATTGCATAGGCCCACCAGGTGGCCCACCACGCCGGTGCAATATGAATGGTTAATCTCGCGGGTTCAGGATTCCAAACACCGTCATTGTTGCTGGCTTTCACTTCAAAAACGTAGTCACCGGCATCAAGATTGGTGTAGGTCACTGAATGACGATTACCCGCATTAATCCAATCCGTATCAAAACCAATCAAACGATAAAGATACCGATTTTCTTCCGGCATTTGATAATTCAGCGCAGCAAACTCCAGCGTAAAAACTGTGTCCTTGTGTGACAGACTCAAGTGCGATGTATGAGTGATGGATTTTTCAAGCGGTGAATCTTTTTCGTCAGGCACCACTTTTTTATTAAAAATGGAAAAATCGGTAAAAACGACCGGTGCCCGATGCGGATTGGTAGTAATCGACGATGGGTCAAACAGCATAAAACCTTTACTATTCCCCAGCATTATCTCGCCGGATTCAAACAAAACAGACGCATTACGATTAAATAAATTGTCAGCTAATCCATGACGTTTATCGAAATTGCGAAACTCATGCGTGTTGGGATCAAAACGCGAAATACCTTTTTGTGTGCCCAGCCAAAGATAACCGGATTTATCTTCGATAATTCCGGAAACCACATCATCGGATAATCCATCTCTGGTGGTAAACGCGCGAAACTCGCCGGTTTCCCGGTTCATTTTATTTAAACCACCACCATCAGTGCCCAACCAAAAATCGCCGCGGGAATCTTCAAAAATAGAAAAGATAAAATCAACGCTTAATGATTTTTGATCACGTATTTTATGCGAGTAACGAGTAAATTTACCGCTGTCAGGATCCAACAGATAGAGACCACGAATAGAGCCCACCCAAATTCGTTCCTGTTTATCCTGATAAATCACACGCGAATAAAGTACTTTCTCACCATCCATTTGTGCCGACTCCGGCAAATAACGCCGGAACAATCCAGTAACAGGGTCCAACCTGTTGATTGCTTCTTCTGTCGCTACCCAGATAAATCCTTTTTTGTCGGTGATAACTGACCAGGCTTCACGGCCTTGCATCGAATGTGGATTATTGGCATCCGGTAGATAATGCGTGAATTGACCGCTGGGTATATGTAATTTATTTAAGCCACCCGCCAGAACACCCAACCATAAATTTTGTTTTGAATCCAATGCCATGGAAAGTATCGTGCTACCGGTTAAGCCATTCGGATTTTTCGGATCAAATTCATAGCGAGTAAATTGCTCACGCTTTTTGGCAAAAAAATTCAATCCGTAACCCGCTCCGATCCAAAGATTTTCCTTATTGTCTTTCACTGCAGACAATACACCACCGTCAGTTAAACTGTTGCGCCTGGTTGAATCATGACGGTAGTTGCGAAACACTGAAGCTTGTCGATCAATTACATCTATACCCGAAGGGAAATAACCCAACCAAATGCTGCCGGTATTATCTTCAAATAATTCATTTACAACATAATTACCGGGAGATCTTACATCCTGTTCGCTAAAAAAAAATCGACTGAATGTTTTACCACCCAGTGAACGATGATAAACCGCACTGCCATCCCCTACCCAGAGGTTACCCAATGAATCTTCAAGTACAGCCCATACGGTCGCACTTTTTTCATTTTTTGCATGCTCAATTTTTTCAAACATATTGTTATTTTTATTGAAGCGAAACAAACCGGCATCATAACTGGCCGCCCAGATATTCTGGTGTTTATCCTGATAAACTCTCCTGACATCCAAAAACACTCTGTCTTCTGCGCGGTTATATTCCTGTGTTTCACCTGTATCCGGATGCCAACGAATAACACCTGCACTTTGAGTTCCTAACCAGAGATAGCCTGCATCGTCATAGGCAATTGACCACACCATTGGCGATGTGCTTTTTTCAAGTGCGGCTATTTTTCGGTATACCGATTCGTGCGTTTGCAGATTAAATTCCGAAACACCTTCGCGAGTTGCCAGCCAGAGAGTTGTGTTATCTTTTTTTGCAATCGCCAACACATCAACAGATTCAACTTCCGCATTCAACTTACTTTTAATTGACCATGATGTGAATTTATTTTTTGCGGCACTGAAATAACTCAATCCTTTTCGAGTAGCAACCCAAATGTCTCCGTGATCTGCTGTTAGCAAGTCATTGATATAACTGTGACTCAAACTGTGCGCTTGCATTTCGTCATGGCGAAACAAAATAACATTGTAGCCATCGTAACGCGCCAATCCATTAGCGCCACCAAACCACATGAAACCGGTTTTATCCTGTGTTATAGAGTTGATATAACCTATTCCGGCTAATTGATCCGGCAAGATATGACGAAATGAAAAATAAGCTGAAGGTTGCGCAGCCTGGATGGACTGCGCTATCAATAGAAAAAACACCAACAAAGTTCTATTTAAAAAACTTTGTTGCAACTGTTTTGTTATTGTTCTTATGGTTTGACCGGCCAAATTCTCTTCCTGTTTGAGTTACACCAAGCTTTACAATGACAACTGATAAGCCGTCACTGTGTTTTTGAAAAAATTAGGAACCAACACTAATTTTTTACCAGGAACAAAACCTATATCCGCCGTGTTGATTTTATCAGCACGCGAATCAATCAACTGCGTTAATTTTCCATTGGTCACCAGATAAACCAAACCTGGCCAACAGGACACTACAAAGGTTTTTTTGGCGACAGATTCGATGCCATCAATATTTTCAGCAAAACCATTGGCAATAACCGATATCGTTTTATCTTTATCGACTTGTTGTAATTCCTTGCCTGCACCGACTAACATCTTCGATTTAACAAAAGCCAAACCATTAGCATTAACGACGTTTTCCAGAAACACGTCCAACTTGCCATTTTTTAACTGGTAGATTTTATTAATACGTGTGTCCGACACAAATACATCTCCCGCCGGATTAACGGCAACGTCATTTAAAAATACGGCGCCCTCTGCAGCTATGCGCGAAATCACTTTTGCTTTTGCAATGTCGATTATCACCAAATGATCAATATCCGACACATAAAGAAGATTGTCTTTTGCGGCCATACCTTTGGGTGCATTCAATCCGGTAACCCAGTCCTTCTCAAGCAATTTGCCACTGGTATCAATAAGTGCGATGCCACCCTTACCATCTTTACCCGTAGGTTCACCTTCAATTTGCGATACAAACACATGATCTTTGTTTTTGACGGGGTAATACAAAACTGACTCGGGCACAGCCAGACCATCAAGCTGCCACACCTGGGTTAGTTTGGGTTCAGCCAGAGCCATGGAAGCCACAAAACACAGCGACAACAACAAACCGGATCGAATCAACATAATTGAATACCCCTTTGATAATTGAGATTAGCAACACACTGTAAAAACGGAAGAGAAGTATTTGCCATAAACAGGGAATTACAGCGCCAAAGCCAACCCCCATAAACGAAAAACCCCATCATGCGACGGGGTTAGGATCATCTGGCTCTGTAGGTAATTCGACCTTTGGTCAAATCATAGGGGGTCATTTCGACTTTTACTTTGTCCCCCGTGAGTATGCGAATGTAGTTTTTACGCATTTTGCCGGAGATATGCGCCATCACAACATGGCCATTTTCCAGCTTTACCCGGAAAGTTGTATTGGGAAGGGTGTCTACAACTTCACCATCAAATTCTATGCAATCATCTTTCGCCATGCGGCACTGTCCTCTGG
>CBFGPN010000074.1:0-17128 GCA_965650675.1 uncultured Cellvibrio sp. | reverse complement strand
ATGATGGTGTAAGTCGCTGCTTGCGCTGCGGTTAATTGTTTTGATTGCGACGCACGCGCAGAAGGATTGGCGCCAGCCCCTGTTGTTAAATACTCGGAGAAACGTGCGGTATCCAGAGTGTTTTCGCTCATCTTCACCCAACCCACTGCAGAAATGTGTTGGCCAAGATCGGTACGAATATAAGCAGCCGCGCCATAAGGTCTCCAATTGCGACCAAGGGCAACCGAACCTTTTGACACACTTGACGCAGCGGTCAGTTTGCCGCCTAAAAAGACCAAACCGTAAGGTACTGTTTGTTCAGTACTGGGAGCAGTAACAGCAGTCCCTCCACCGACACTGTGAATGATGTTATTTTCAAACACAGCTGTAGCCGCACCGAAAATATAATCTACCGTCCCTTGAATGTAACAATTACGGTAATACTGGGTTCCACTGTGTGTGTAGAGCGTGTCTTGATTGCCGATAAAACGAACATTTCGGAATTGTAATCGCTGACCCTGTGCCAAAAGTGCTACCGCTTGTGAGCCAACACCAAATGAATTTTCGATGGTGATGTTTTCTGCGGAAATATCATTGGTTTTGATCGTAATGCTGGCGCTGCCGGACGTGCCTATTGCTGTGCCATCAGATTTCAATGTGCTGGCACCATCGCTGTAAGTCAAAATGGTTGATGCTTCTTTTCCGGTTTCACCACAGAAAGTCACAAAAGGTTTGGTAACAGTTAATTTTTCTTTATAGGTACCAGGTTTGATGCGAATTTGTGTCGGTGTTGTATTGGAACTGGAAATTGCGTTCAACGCTGCTCCCACGGTTGTATATTGGCCGGAACCATCTTTTGCAACACGCAGAATCGGTTGATTGGTAACACTATTGCAATCAGAAGTGGTGGGTGTTGTTGTCGGACAAGCCGCGGGGGTTACACCATTACCTGTGATACGGATGCTATCAATATTCGCCAAACCATCTGCGGTTTCTGCAACCAGTTTGACGCTGTTGGTTCCCGATTTCAGTGGCAGGTCCACATTCACTGCTTGCCATGTCGTCCAGCTGCTGTTCGTTGGGAAATCCAGTGTTTTGACAGCAACATCATTCACAAGAACTGTTGCACGTCTTGCTGCCGAACCACCATTACCGAAACGAATCTGTGCGGAATAAGTTTTTGCACTGGCAGTACTTACACTCCACGCAAGTGTCGCCCCCACGGCGTTCTCACTGTCATAAAAACCGGTGCCTGTGTAACCCGCATGTTTGGTGTCCACTACGCCTGTACTGCAAAACCCAACCGCATTCTCTTCAAATACCCAACTGCTTTCATTCGCTGTTGAGGAAGAAACTGATGAGGAACTTCGCGAACTGATAGAACTTGATGAACGACTGGAGCTCATAATGCTCGATGAAGTACTCAGGCTACTTGATCTGGAACTGGAACTGATCGAACTGGATCGACTGGAACTTGATGCCGTTGTACCACTGCACAAACTACCACTGACTGTCGGTGCACCTGCGGTACCGTTGCCTTGAAAACCAAAACTGGCAGATGCACCGGGTGCAAGTGTGCTGTTCCAACTTAATCCTGTCGCTGAATAGGGATTTGATCCACTCAGCGTTGCATTCCAGGCACTGGTGATTGATGCATTTGATTCCTGCCATGAAACTGACCAGGCATTCACCGATTGACTGGTATTGTTGGTGACTTTGATTTCCCCTGTAAATCCACTACCCCAATTGTTGGTGACTGTGTAACTACAAGCCGCCTGGGAGTGTGAAGAAATTGCCAGCAATAGGCTGGTCACTGCACATGATGCAGTGAAAATTGTTTTTGCCGTTTTCATTGTGTCTCCGGAGAATGTTTGGTCTGTGAATTTTTATAGTTTTCTGACATGGTAACGCTACCACTGGCGAGTCAGTATACTGTCGGAGAGATATGATTAATGATACTTAATGCAAATTTTTTATATTTTTTCTGAATTTGGCATAAGCAAGAAAACGATTACAAATTATTTTTAATTATTATGAAACACGATTACAAACATGTACCAAGAAGAAAAACTATCGGCAAATAGCTCCAACATTTTCCAATAATCCTGAACTGGCCTCTCCTACGCAACCGCTTTTATTATTGATGTATTGAGCACCGACAATCATGTTGTTCACACAGGATTTATCATTGGCCTGAATACCTGCGCCACCTGAATTACTGATTACAACACTGGTGAATGTATTACCGGTTGCCGCCGTTTCAGGATCGGAATTAACCTGCGCAAGAAAAATTCCGTGCTGCTGACTGTTGCGAATATGCAAATTGGTAAATGAATTATCCAGTGAATCCCGCATAAAAATACCAACGCTTTTGTTGTCGGTAATAGTCACATCATAAAATTTGTTGTTGTTAAATTTAATATCGGTGGAAATACCGGCGGCCTTGTTATCGAAAAGATTGATACCACTGAATGTGCTGTCTTCAGTTTCATAACCCGCCAAACCATCGAACTCGTTGTTGTAGGATGTGTAATCCCGAATGGTTAAACGTCGGCACCCCAACTCGGTAACCAAACCGCCGGAAATGGCACTGTGCACAATCACCGATTCAACAGTGCAATCCACACAACGACGAATTGAAATGCCATTGTTACGCAAAGGAAATTGCTCGCTGCATTCGCCCCCCATACATTCACGTGTTTGATTTTCACGATTTCCATCAATCATCAAGTGGCTGACTTTAATATGTTTGGTAGCAGCTTGTGGAACGTTTTCGGTTCTACCCATTACCAGTACAGGAGCGTTGATGTGATCGCCCAAACGCAAAACGGTTGAGCTCCCCTCACCTCTCAAAACCAGATTATTTTTGTCCATCACAATCGGCGATTCACAGGTATAAACCCCCGAGGGAATAAGTACCTCACCACCCGATGCCGGTAACTTATTGATCGCTTTTTGAATATCGCTGCAACTATTACCCCTGACGGTCACTGCAGCAGAAACAGAATGGATTGATAGAGCCAATGCCCCGAAAAGAATTAACAGTGTGAATTGGGTTATAGCTCTCATCGCAACCTCCAGCCTATAACAAGGAGAAAATACACTCTCCTGTTATAAGGCTAGACGGCTTTTTGAATTTGGAAAGGAATGCTGCGCCAATAGCGAAAAATAATCTAAAAATATTCTTTTAAGGTTTTGCCGGCGCAATCAACAGAGGATTACAGTTTTTAATAACGACTTTTCCTTCCAATAAATTTCCTTTCGAGTATTCAGTGAAATAACACTCGTTTTTAGCCGGATCATAATTCTCAACCCACATATTATCGTCCTTCCATGTGGTGTGAATGTGCACCTGGCCAGCAGGTACCTCAATGGTCATTATGCCGCCCCAGTTTTTAACGAAAACATTTTCGTAATGGAAAACATAAGCCAGCCAACCAACCACTATCACTATCAGTGCAGCAACAAAACCATACTTCCAGCGCACATATTTACCGACACCCCAAAATACAAAAGCGCCGACTGCAAAAACAGCAAACCAATAAAGATAAGTGATCATTTATGCCTCGTATTATTTTTTGCCGGGTAAAAAACGATTTTTTGCACTATACATCAGCACGAACAATAAAAGTAATTCAATCAAGCCCAAACTCCCGCCACCTGAATCGTCAGTAGTGGAATCCAATTTCAACAGTGTATTTTTAGGAGGATTTAAACCATCTGCCGTATCAGCGCTGGCATTTAATACAACAATGTTGGTAATCAATACCAGATTGGTTTCATCAACAGGCAGATTATTTCGGTAATCATCCGTTGTGTAATTACGCAGCGGGAAATGAGTGTAATTCCCCATAATAAAAGTATTTACCGCAGCAATCGCATCCAACACGGGCAAACTGGCTTCAGTGACTTGACCGAATACGGTATATCCCTGACTGTTACCAAAATCCGGATCAAAATTCGCGGAGTTGTCGCCCAAATTAAAAAACCACTCGTTGGTTGCACTATTAGGCTGGCCAGACTTTTTTGCCATAGCAATAGTACCGCGCACATTGGAATAAACCGGTTCATTCACAACACTTCTATTAGATTTTATTGATTTCAATGGCAGGCCATCGTTGTAGGTCAAACCACCACCCTGAATGATTGCCAATTCTTTAACTGATCTATGAATGACGGTATTGGCGTAAGCATTGGTTTCAACGTAAGTCAAAAAGTTTTTGACGGTTTCAGGTGTAGTTTTATCAAAAAGATTCACTTCAATATTGCCCATAACAGTTTGAAATTGCACTGTTGTGGAATAACTTGGGGCGGCGATAAAAAGACTCGACACAAATACAAATGATGAACCTATGAGATTACGGGAGAAACGGGAAAACACACTCATGAAATCAACCTTTTTAGTGATAAATTTTTAATTGGCGACATGTTAAATCCCTCGTCGAAACAAAAACAGTCATTTTTTGTATTGGCTTGCTTGCTGACCCGGATCTGACCATTAATTTGAATGAGTGTTCATTTGCCTGACTAATTTTGCAGCCATCCAGCCCAACAGACCCGCTGCAACCAGCAAGAAACTCCAGAACAGAATAGACTTCCATGAAATCACAGCCTTTTCCTCCTCATAAACAGGATTCAGAAAAGCCCATTGATGGTTTACCCAATTAACAGATTGATTATTAATCAAGCTATTGAATATACGAACCTGGGCGTCAGCGTTGCTATTGCTCTCCACAACCAGACGATAAGGCGGTGTTTGATTGCCGATAAATTGAATATATTTTGAATCCAGGTGAAATACCAATTCCGGCGTTAAATCAGATCTCAATTCTGTTGCAAACTCCAGGCGAAGCTCTTTGAAATCCTGATGAAGTGAAAACAGCTTGTTAGACGAAAGCCAGCGATCCCCCACTTTGGTATTAAACCATATACCCTCATAAACCAGCTTCCAGGAATCATGGTGTTTTTTCCTGCCCAGAACCCTGATTTTATCGCCGTAGATCTGATCGCCCAGATTAATAGTGACATTTTTGATTGCACCATTATCTTTCCGATAAAAATCCCAGGCACTTCCGGATTGCCAATCGTCCTGATGTTGTAATTTAATCGCTTTTTGTGAAGAAGACTTTTGTCCTGCAACAGCCCATTCGGTATCCTGCGGATAAAAATACTCCTTTGACTCTTCAACAAATTTAATCGCTGTGACGCGTAACCCCTGGCAGAACTCAACACATCGAAGTTGCAAATATTGATAATCTTTTGAATCCACATTCAGTGATATTTGATTTTGGATTAATGACTGCCCCTCTTTCTCCAGCCAAGCCAGATTGGTATCCGTCAATTTTTGCCAATGATGTAAATCCTGACTTGCCGACACCTCCCAGTGTTGATATGGATTGGATTCTTTGTAATTCCATTCCAGAATCATCTGTTTAATTGTTAAATCATCCGATGCTTGCACATAATTTTTCAAATGAATCAAATAAAAATCCGGATTTTGTGCGGCAACAGATGCTTCAGGCTGCTCTGATTCAATATCAACCTGCATATTCCCGGCTGTAATTTGCATACGAACCGAACCCAATTGCCGCAACCTGTCTTCACTGGTATTGGGAGCAACCGGAAAAAAAACCGCAGGAATTTCACGCTTGATACTTTGCGACCGGGACGCGGAGTCCATAATCCTGAAGGGTAAGTTATTTCCCTGTGCATCCTGCACCTTGATATCCGACAAATAAGATGCGCGTGAGAAATAATAAATTTCTTTTTGCAAAGGTGCTTGAATATAAGTTTCATTTGTATTGATTTCAAAAACGGCTATTTTTTCTGCAATAGCAAAAGTTGAGGCCAGACTGAATACAATTGATAAACAAATTTTCATTGTGATTCCCCAACTGATTTTTTAGCAGGAGGAATTGGCGATAAATAACCAATCAATAACATCAAACCACCCACCACCATAAATGACACAATACGGGCAATTGTTCCACTGCCGGACAAATCGCGAGTAAACAATTTAATAACAACTATTAATAGCAAGCCTGCTCCCAATATCCACAATTGACGCAACTGGATTCGCCTTGAAATATTCATGACTACCAGCGCACAAACACTCCACAAAATTGACAAAGCCATTTGAACTGTAGGTGACTGCCAAAGCGTTTCTGAGTCATATTCGATATGGGTGTAATGGTGTATCGCACGCAACATCACAATGTTGATCCAGATAAACATTAACAAACCGGTTAATCCTGCTCTGGCTGCATTATTCCAGGTATGACTGAATGACAAACCAGCTTTCATTGCAAATGCAATTAACACAATGACTGCAAATTGCGCAAGATCAATCGGATTTAATACTGGCAAATAAAATTCCAGAATGCTGCCGGATTCACGACCGGCAATAAAAAACCAGCAGAAAATAATCCACAAAAAAGGAATCGGGATAATATCCTGATAATGACTTTTCCAATCAGTGACTGGCCAAATGCGGCGGGAATTTAATCCAATCAACAAAACAATAGCAGGTGCAAATACCATAAACCAGATAAACAATTTAGCGGTTTGTGGCTGCATGACTGAATGTAAAAATTCGGTGTAATCTGCCACACCATTGGCTTGCCACAACAATAAAAGCAATATCAATAAACTGCTTGCCAAATGCGCGAATTGTAACCCGATATTCCATTGAATTTTTTCCAGTTGCCGGATGAAATAATATTGTGCCGATAAAAATACAATAAAAGGTAAGCCCAACACCCAATCTGTTGGGAAATCAATCGCACGACCAATAAAACCAAATAAAGTCCAAAAGCAAATAAAGATAAAATAAATATGCCCGGCTTTGGCAAGGCTGGACCAATTCAGTTTTACGGCACTGATTAATTGCACACACATACTGAATGCGGCGATGAAGTAGAAAGCTACAAACATTCGACTTTCGATGAGATGCCCGTCCAGTTCAACTATTACTGTGGCTATCCACCAAATTACTCCAACAACCAAAATAATTTTCCCTAACAAACGCTCAACCGGAAAAGCCTGCTCTGCAAAACGGAAAAAACAATAAGCCATTAAAAATCCAGATAAAGATAAAATGACACCGCCAATAAAATCACCGGAAATTATGGGTGTCACTCCCGCTGCAAGACCATTGTCTGCCAATGTTGCAACACAGGCTGCAAAATAAAGTCCTACACCCGCTATGCGAGGCAAAAATCGTTGTTGACGTAAACCTATCCACAATAAACCTGCTGCCTCGAAGGCCCAGGTTGCAGAAGTCCAATCTGTGTTTAAACCCAAAGGAATGGCAAGCGTTGCAAAACCCACACCCAAGGCTAAAAAAGATTCTGCTAATAATTTATGCGTTTGCAAAAATTTCATCCACAACCAACGCGCCAACGCGATATAAATAAAAGCCAGTATCAAAGCACTAATAGCCAAACCATATTCAGTATGTTTCAACAAAGCCACTTGTAAACTAAAACCGGCAACAGGTAAGCCAAATACCAAACTGCCATCAACCAGGCCTTTTAAATTCGGTGGTTGTTTTAGCGAAAAGAGTATGGAAATAATCAGGTACAACAAGAAAAAAGCTATCAGGAAAGGCTGTGTGCTGGCATAAAATTGCGGCTCGTATCGCGACACGCCCCAAAAAACTGAAATCACAAACGTAAATATAAAACCGATCCAATTTAACAATCGCCAGGTTTTAAACCAGCTGATTGCAAAAATACCCAGATTTAAAATTAAATAAACGCTGAACAAACCAACATGATTACCCGAGCCATCCGATGTTAAAATCGGCGCAAGAAATCCACCGGCTATGGCCATAATTGCCAACACCTGTGCATGTTGTAGCAATGCTAAAATCACACCGAAAATCACGAACACAAATAATAAAACCAACGCAGCTGATGATGGAATCACACCATACATTTTCGCAGCAGCAAAACTGGTGAGATACAGTGCCGCCAATCCGCCGCCCTGTAAAACCAAACCATAACCGCCCTCTCTCGTTCGGGTTTTCCATCCCAGAAAAATCAAGACAATGGCGATCAAGGCAACACCTGACAAACGCAATTCAATCGGGAAGTAACCCTGACCTGCAGCGTATTTCACCAAAAAACTTAATCCAAAAAATAAAACCAACATACCGACACGCACTACCGGATTGCCGCCAATAAAAAAATTTCGAATCGCATCACCAATCTTGTCACCCAATCCAGGCACTGCAGGTTGTTTCGGGATTACAGGTTGCTTCGGGATTGCAGGCTGCTTCGATATTGTTGGTTGTATCGGAATTGTTGTTGGCCGTATTGACGTTGGTGGGTCGGTTTTTAGTGGAGCCTGAATTACTTCAGAGGCATCTTCGTCAACAATCTGTGGTGGCACTTCAGGTTGAACATGCGTTGATTTCGTTTCTGCTGATTTAACATCCGCCTTAATGTCTTCCGGCTTCGTCTGCAAATTTCGAATGGTGAGATGCAAATATTCCTGCATGGATTTTAATAAAGAAATTTCTGTCTGCTGCTTATCGATTGTCTGCCCCATTTGTAACACTTTGATCATTAAAAACCCCAACAAAGCACCAAACAACCAACCACCATCACCAAAAAATGCGCCAACTATCAATCCAATAAAACCAAACAGGAGTTGTAAGACCATCTCAATATGCCCTTAATTGTTATTGACCCGGGTTGCAAACGGGCGAACTTTCTCACGGATTCATCAAGGTGTCATGTTTTAAAGGAGGGTTTTGCCAAGTCTTGCCATGACCACCCTTCAGGTAGCAGATTACGCGACTCCAACAGCAACAGACTGTTAGAATGCGCCTGAATTTTTAATGGCTGTTGGCAATGCCCCTAGTACACACTATCTCTCTTCCTTATTGTGAGGATTCAGCTGTCTGGTTTTTGGCAATTCGCCACTTACCCAATCCTGTCTGGCTGGACTCGGGGCGTCCGCAAAGTGAGCTGGGCCGATACGATATTTTGGTGGCCGACCCGGTTTTAACCCTTACCACAGAGGGATCAAAAACCCGAATCCAAACAAAAACCACAGATGAATTTTCAACTGAAGATCCCTTCACACTTTTGTCCCAACATTTGCAAATCGACTCATCTCTGAAAGATGACCCTTCATTAAAAAACGATTGGCCTTTTATTGGTGGCGCTTTGGGATATTGGTCTTATGACCTAGCCTGGCGATTGGAAAATCTGCCGCGCAAAAATCCAAAAGACATTGAACTTCCCGAGATGCAACTGGGCATTTACAGCTGGGCCATTATTCAGGATCACCAACAAAAAACCTCTGCATTGATCATGAATCAGGCGATTGATCCGGCTTATAACTTTTCGGTTATTCAAGATATCTGTCGTCAAAAGACAATGTTTCACAACTTAAAGCAATTTATCAAGATTGGTGTAAATTCATTTAAAATCAATGAATTAAAAAGCAATATTAATGCTAATAAATACGCCAGCCTGTTTGCTTCAGTACAGAACTACATCAAGGCCGGAGACTGCTACCAAATCAATCTGGCCCAGCGTTTTTCGTCCTCATACCAGGGTGATTCCCTACTCGCTTACTTGCATCTACGGCAACAACTGCCCTCACCTTTTTCAGCGTTTATGCAATGGGACGCTGGATCAGTATTAAGTTTTTCGCCCGAACGCTTCCTTCAAGTTAGTGGCGACAAGATCGAAACCAAGCCAATTAAAGGCACAATCGCACGCGGAAAAACACCGGAAGAAGATTTGAGGAATGCCCAATGGCTGCAATCCAGTCCCAAAAATCGCGCCGAAAATGTGATGATTGTGGACCTGCTCAGAAACGATTTGAGCAAACATGCAACACAGGTTGAAGTGCCCCACCTTTGTGAATTACAAAGTTTCGCCAACGTGCATCATCTCGTCAGCACCGTCACCGGAAAATTAAAAAACGAATCCAGTCCTGTAGATTTACTACGCGACGCTTTCCCCGGTGGCAGCATTACCGGCGCACCGAAAATCCGCGCCATGGAAATTATTGAAGAACTGGAACCACACCAACGCTCGATTTATTGCGGCAGTATTGGTTACATCAGCGTCAATGGGCAAATGGATACCAATATCGCCATACGCACTTTGGTTTGCGATAAAAACAATATCCACTGTTGGGGCGGCGGTGGCATAGTTGCCGATTCAATTGGCGATAAAGAATATGAAGAAACCCTGGCGAAAGTGAATTTGATTTTGCAAAATCTTCAGGAACATTTTTCAGGACAATAAAATGCATCCACTGCCCCAGGGTTACCTCAAAGTGAAAGATGGCGACATTATTCAAACAGGTGATTTGGCCCTGGGTAAAGTAATTGCCACTTGCGGCCAACAAAGTTATGGCTGGACTCCTGTACCTCTTCATTTAATTGGACAAGAATATTTTGAAGGCGCAACTGAAATGGGGCATCCCGTAATGCTGGTAAGAAAGACACATTTTGAGAATAAATCTTGAATCATGTTGTGACCGATCCAATAAAAACAGACTTATAGGTATGACCGAAGAAAAAAACAATCTCCCCCAAACCGTCACCTTCTGGCAAGCCTTTTTATTTTGGTTGAAATTGGGTTTTATCAGTTTTGGTGGCCCGGCCGGGCAAATTGCCATCATGCATCAAGAACTGGTGGAACGACGCCGTTGGATTAGCGAACAACGTTTTTTGCATGCACTTAATTACTGCATGCTATTACCGGGGCCTGAAGCACAGCAATTGGCAACTTATATCGGTTGGCTGATGCATCGTACCTGGGGCGGAATTGTTGCCGGAGTTTTATTTGTATTACCCTCTTTATTTATTTTGATTGCTCTTTCCTGGATTTATATCGCTTACGGAAATGTAACCTGGGTAGCAGGAATATTTTTTGGGATCAAACCCGCAGTCACTGCAATTGTCATGCATGCTGCTTATCGAATTGGCTCACGCGCATTAAAAAATAACTTTTTGTGGGCTATCAGTATTGCCGCTTTTATTGCCATTTTTGCGTTTCATGTCCCTTTCCCTTACATAGTATTGGCTGCTGCAATGACAGGTTATCTGGGCGGACGTTATTGGCCAGTATTTTTTAACACAACCAATGCCCACACCAGCGCAGAAAAATCTTATGGTGCTGCGATAATTGACGATCACACGCCCACCCCAAAACATGCCCTGTTTTCTTATTCAGGTTTAATTGCCGTTATTATTGGCGGCTTGATCTTGTGGGTTCTACCATTTTTATTTTTATGGAACCATTTCGGCTGGCAACATAGCTTCACGCAAATGGCCTGGTTTTTCACAACGGCAGCGTTATTAACTTTTGGTGGGGCTTACGCAGTATTGCCTTATGTTTATCAGGGAGCCGTGACGCAATATGGATGGTTAACCCCCGCGCAAATGATTGATGGTTTGGCGTTAGGCGAAACAACACCCGGCCCGCTGATTATGGTTGTCGCATTTGTGGGATTTATTGGTGGTTATTCGCAAGCTTTATTAGGCACAGAAAATTTATTTATTGCCGGCACAGTTGCCGCATCGATTGTTACCTGGTTTACTTTTTTACCTTCATTTATTTTTATTTTTGCAGGTGCACCGTTTATAGAAACCACTCACAAGAAAATTCAATTTACAGCTCCACTGTCGGCAATCACGGCTGCAGTTGTCGGTGTGATTGTGAATCTGGCAGTATTTTTTGCTTACCATATTTTTTGGCCGCAAGGATTTAATGGCGACTTTGAATGGATCTCTGTGGCAATCGCGTTACTGGCTGCTGTTGCATTATTTAGATTCAAGATAGGTATTATTAAAGTGATTATGACTTGTGCTTTATTAGGCTTGCTAACCAGCATAGTCTAGTGCTGACAGATTAGAAATTTTATAAATGAGAGAGAAAATAAAATATGTTAATTCAAAACCATCATGTCGATTTAAATACAGCTACCGGTGTTATGCGTTGTTATGTTTATCGACCTAAAGAAACAGAAGAAACCCTAAACAAACAATTTCCGGCGATTATTTTATATTCCGAAATTTTTCAACAAACATCCCCTATTCGCCGCAGCGCACAAATTATGGCGGGGCACGGATTTATTGTGTTAGTACCTGAAGTATTTCACGAATTAAATCCAATCGGCACTGTATTGGGGTATGACGATGCAGGTCGAGACAAAGGCAATGCAGATAAAGTCACCAAACATTTGGAAGCTCACGATTCTGATACCCAAGCCATGATCGACCACATTAAAACCCTGAATTACTTTTCCGGAAAAATCGGTGCTATGGGTTTTTGCCTGGGTGGCGGCTTGGCTTATCGCGCCGCACTTCATCCTGATATTTCTGCAACCAGTTGTTTTTACGCAACCGATATACACTCAGGTTTAACGCCATCAAAATCCGGTAATGAAAGTTTAACGCGCACAGCTGATATCAAGGGCGAATTGCAAATGATTTGGGGAAAACAAGACCCGCATATCCCGGCAGAAGGTCGGGCGAAGGTCTATCAAAATCTGGTTGAGAAAAAAGTGAATTTTACCTGGCACGAATTTAATGGCGTACATGCGTTTATGCGCGATGAAGGCGACAGGTACGATGCAGAATTGCAACTATTGGGCTACCAAATGGCGATTGGGTTGTTCAGGCGTTGTTTGTATTGACCAGTAGATTTACGCGAGCAATAGCTAAAGGAGAAATGCCGGCTACACTGTTAAAGATATTACTATTCAAATTAGACTTTGACAGGGGAGACCAATAATGAACTGTTTCGAAGAAAACCCTAAATTTGATTTAATGGATAAAGATGCATTCAAATTTACTCATAAACTACTTGGGCATCCCGCTTTAAGTTTGGAAAATCTGGCAAAGGTATTACCAACATTAAAAGACAGAGTGGTTTACTCCAAAGATCTACTCAGTGTCAGTGATGATTTTGAGGGAACATTTAAAGAAAATCCGAAAGAAAAATCGCTTGAAGAAGTGATTGAAACTATTAGAACATCCAACTCTTATATTATGGTCAATGGTCCCGAGGTAGACACCTCTTTTAAGGAATTGCACCATCTTTTGCTAAGTGACATAGAATCATTAATGCAAAAACTGAGGGTTGGTAATAAGGCTATAGATTCTAAATTGTTTTTATTTATCGCATCACCCAATAGCGTCACGCCATTTCATATAGATCGTTATTCCACCTTTTTAATGCAATTTCGTGGCAGCAAACAACTGAGTGTTTTTCCACAATGGGATGAACAGGTTGTCAGCTCACAAAATCGTGAAGCCTATGTAGCCTATTCCAATACAAAATTACCTTTTAACGCAGAAATTGATGCCTTGGGTACATGTTTTGATTTTTCACCAGGTGAATCTTTACATATCCCATTTATTGCAGGACATCATGTTAAAAATGGGCCTGATGATGTTTCTATTTCAATGTCAATTATTTTTAATACTGAACAGAGCATGGCATGGAGACGCGCCTTACGCTTTAATTTTTCTGCCAGAAAAATATTATCCCGTATAGGCATGCAACCTCATGCAATTGGTCAATCTGTATTTCGCGATAAATTAAAAGCCAACATTTGGGGAGGGCTCACTAAAATACGCTCACAATTTTCAATATTTTTATGTTTGTTGGTTGTAAAAAAAGCTCCAATTGGAGCTCTTTTATTTTTAAAAATGAATATATTGTTACAGGTTTAACTCTCTATTACTGGCTTTGATAAATTCTTTCTTCAAATCCAGGTAAGTATGAACCGCAGGGAACTGCGGGAACTGATCGATCACATTTTGTGGAGCATGGAATAAAATTCCTTGATCAGCTTCACCTAACATTGTTGTGTCATTATAAGAATCACCGGCAGCAATTACGCGGTAATACAAAGTTTTCAGCGCTAATACTGATTGGCGCTTGGGATCTTTTTGGCGAAGCGTGTAACCCACTACCATACCGCGCTCATCAACATTCAAGCGATGACAAAACAAAGTTGGGAAACCCAATTGACGCATCAGCGGTTGTGAAAATTCGTAGAAAGTATCGGAAAGAATGATCACCTGAAAACGTTCACGCAACCAATCAACAAATTCAACTGCACCATCCAAAGGCTTGAGTGTTGCAATCACATCCTGAATTTGTTTTAAACCCAATTTATGTTGCTCCAGTATGCGGATACGCTGCTTCATCAGCACGTCGTAATCCGGAATATCACGCGTGGTCGCTTTCAGCTCTTCAATACCGGTGACCTTGGCAAATTCAATCCATATTTCAGGAACCAGTACACCTTCAAGATCCAAACATGCTAATTCCACAGTGACCTCCAACATAGAAAAAATTGATAAAAAAGTGGCGGCAATCTACCTGTTTTATGGCTATAAGTCCAATCCATGACTTCGGCTTGCATGGCAATTCTGCTATCCTGCCGGACATCTCCTGAACCCGATTGGTGAATTTACACATGTCAACGACACTTATTAATCTGCTTGATATAGAAAAAGAATTGCAAACACAAACCCCTCAACAGATTCTCAAATACGCTATTAACCAATTCGATAAAATTGCAATTTCATTCAGCGGTGCAGAGGATGTTGCACTGATTGAAATGGCGATTAACTTTCGCCGCGATATTCCGGTTTTTTGTTTGGACACAGGCAGATTGCACCCGGAAACTTACCGGTTTATTGAAAAAGTCCGCAAACATTATGGTATTCGTATTGATGTGTTGTCACCGGATGCTGCTGCTGTTTCAAAACTGGTCGCAGAAAAAGGATTGTTCAGTTTTTATGAAGACGACCATAAAGAGTGCTGCGGTATTCGCAAGATCGAACCCTTACGCAAAAAACTATTGACACTGGATGCATGGATTACCGGCCAACGCAAAGACCAAAGCCCTACCCGTGCGGAAATTCCTGTTATCCAGAACGACAGTTTGTTCGCCCGCCCCAATGAAACATTGACCAAATTTAACCCTTTGGCTAACTGGTCGTCACAGGAAGTGTGGGATTATCTGCGAATTTGTGCAGTGCCTTACAACGAACTGCACGATAAGGGCTATATTTCCATAGGTTGCGAACCCTGTACCAAACCGGTTGGCCCCGGTCAGCATGAGCGTGAGGGCCGCTGGTGGTGGGAAGAAGCCACCAAAAAAGAATGTGGTCTACACGCCAGCAATCAAAAGTGATTCAACCCTTAACAGGGATGGTTTTTCAGGAAATTTCTATGCAGATAAAACAATTAAGCAGTTTGTTGGATAACAAGGTCGCTGAGCTGGATGCACGCGTCATTCGCAGATCCAAAACCTTATCCGAAAGCCAGCTTGCCGATGAGAAAGCACAAATCGAAAACGAGCTGGAACAATTGGCCAAACTTCGGGAAAAACTGATCCGCTCCAAGGAACTGGCTTGGGAAGCCCATTCGATGGAACGGAATAGCAACAAACAATTGAATCAACGCAAGGCACTAATAGGGCTGATACTTTGCATGGTCGGAGGTTTGAGCGGATTGGTGTTGATGTTTATCGCAATTCGAAACTTTATCAGTCACTAAAAAAATAGACCCGCTTGGGTCTATTCATGTTTATTTCTATCAAGCCTGGGCTTGCACAGCAGCATCAATCAATGGCTTTAATTCACCCTTTTCGTGCATTTCTGTGACTATGTCACAACCGCCAATCAACTCGCCTTTAATCCACAACTGGGGAAATGTAGGCCAATTGGCAAATTTGGGTAACTCACTGCGAATATCCGGATTGGCTAATATGTCAACAAACGCAAAGCGCTGTCCGCAAGCCATAACCGCTTGCGATGCCCGCATGGAAAAACCACACTGTGGCGCACTGGGTGAACCTTTCATATAAAGAATGACGGGGTTTTCACTGATTTGTTGCTTGATAGTTTCTAACGTATCCATAACACACCTCAATTAACTGGAGTACCTGACTAAATAACTCGGGTATTTTAGCCGAGTGCGGCTAATGAGCCAAGGTTAAATCTGGCTGAACTTTAACTTCATTTTTCAACTGGCCATTTTCATATTTACATGGGCGGATAGCGTTCAAATCAATGTGGTAACAAAGACCTTTTCCATGCGGCAGATAATTTTCGTTCCATCCTCCTGCGTAAATCAAAGAATCATCCAGCTTATAACGCAGATTACCCAGATAATATTCACGTTGCAGTTTTGTTCCATCTTTTTTAACGATATTAATATTGCCGTGATATGAACCCATTTTTAACGTCCCTTTTATCACATCTCCGTTTGACATCATAATCTCTTGCGCGCCATGTTCCTGTCCCATTAAAAAACTGCCAACCTCTCGAGTAATTATTTTATTCGCAGGCCAGATCAATTCGCCTTCACCCGTAATGACGCCATCGCTAAATTGCCCTTTGTAATGGTAGCCATTGGCAGTAGTTAATTCGCCTTTATCCAGAAACTTTCCAGCAGAAAAAACACCTTTCAATTCATTGCCTTCAAACAATAATTTTCCCAACCCATCAGGTATTCCATTTTTAACAACGCCCGTATATTGAGCGCCATTTTTGTAACGAATAATATCACCCTCAACTTCCCCATCATTAAGAGTCAGGCTTATATTTCGCATGCGCAACATTTCCAAAACAAAACGACCATATCCCGTTTCAATCCAATCCGAATCACTGACTGCAGCAAGTTGATATTTTTGCAACAGAACTGCATCTGCATTTTTTAATAATGAATTCGCCTGAATTTCACTTTGAAGAATTCCTATTCGAAAAGATTCATTCATCAACAATTTTGCACTATCCAAAACAATTGCCGCCTCCTTGATTAAATCGGGATTATCTTCATCTGATACTTTTAATAACTCTCCCAAACCAAAATAAGCCAAACGGTTGTAGGGATCCTTACGTAAAATTTGGCGGAAGCGGCTTCGGAGCTCTGTCAGTTCTCGCCTCGCTGTCGGGTGCCCAACAATGACGGCTTTTTCAATACGCTCTTTTTCCAGATAGGCCAGCATCGCTTGTAAATCCAAATCTTGAGGATACTTATTTCTTGCTTCAGACATAAGGCCACTAATATCTTTGCGTTTACGTACAGACCATTCCAATTCTGCAAGCGTCAGGGCTGCATTATGCTCGCCATGCTTTCTTGTAAAATCAAAC
>CBFGPN010000073.1:0-17205 GCA_965650675.1 uncultured Cellvibrio sp. | reverse complement strand
ATAATTAACATGACCATTAAAATAATAATAATCATAAAGGCAGGTAAATTAATTATTCCGCCAACAGCAGGGCCTTTGGTTAATACATCCGGCAATCCCAAGCCAATTGCGGTTAAGGCGTTGTTGAAATATCCCGACCAACCATTCGCCACTGCTGCGGTGGCAACACCGTATTCCAGAATTAATACCCAGCCAATTATCCAGCCCACCAACTCGCCAAACGCAGCGTAGGAATAACCATAAGCACTGCCTGAGCCCCCTACACTGGATGACATTTCGGCGTAAGCGAAAGCAGCAAAAGTACAGGCGATTCCAGCCACTACAAAAGATAAAACTACTGCCGGCCCGGAAGTAGTCGCCGCTGCAATTCCTGTTAATACAAAAATACCTGTACCTATGATGGCGCCTATTCCCAAGAGTGTTAGATCCCATAAACCCAGGCAGCGTTTTAAACCAAAATTTTCCTGTTCATTGGTCAGGGGTTTGCGTCGAAATAATCTGGTAATAAAAGAATTGGACATAGTAGGGTCGCTCGATTATTGAGTTTTTAGGCGAGCTACATCATAACGGCAAATGCCTGTTATGCGATGCAAAATTTTTCTTTAATGGGAACTCTGAAGATCTAAATTGAATAATGACCTGATTTTGTGCAGTAATTGATTGGAGAAATCAAAATCGAGCAGAAAAAAAGCCCGATAATTTTACCGGGCTTTTTTTGCTGATTGAGAAGGCACTATTTTTGCTGTTGCTTTAACAAATCGCGAATTTCCCTTAACAGTAATTCTTCATTGCTGGGTGCTGCTGGGGCTGCCGGTGCTTCCTCTTCTTTTTTCTTCAGGCGATTGATACCTTTAATCACCATGAAAATGACAAAAGCGATAATTGTAAAATCAATTAATGTTTGCAGGAACTTGCCATAGGCAACCAATACCGGTGTTTGCCCTTCAATGATCGCCGGTAAAGTCACCGCCAAATCCGAAAAATTAACCCCGCCAATCAAATAACCAATCGGTGGCATAAACACATCGCCAACCAAAGACGAAACGATTTTTCCAAAAGCGGTACCAATGATGACACCTACCGCCAAATCAACCACATTACCCTTGATGGCAAAAGCCTTGAACTCTTGAATAAAACTCATGGAATATCCCCTTGAATGGATTGTTTTTTTAAACGCTCTTTTTATACGCTGATTTTTAATTCGGTCAATCAGATTTTTAATTCTTCCCAAAGCGCATCAATTTTTTCTTTTACTTTTGCATCCATTTCAATCGGCGTACCCCACTCGCGCTGGGTTTCGCCGGGCCATTTGTTGGTGGCATCGAAACCAATTTTAGAACCCAAGCCTGAAACAGGTGATGCAAAATCCAGATAATCAATTGGCGTATTTTCTATCATGACTGTGTCACGTGCGGGATCCATGCGGGTGGTCATAGCCCAGATCACATCTTTCCAATCGCGCGCATTGACATCATCGTCAGTGACTATGACAAATTTGGTGTACATAAACTGCCGCAGAAAACTCCACACCCCCATCATCACGCGTTTGGCGTGGCCGGGATATTGTTTTTTCATGGTGACTACTGCCATGCGATAAGAACAACCTTCGGGCGGCAAATAGAAATCCACAATTTCCGGAAATTGTTTTTGCAAAATCGGTACAAACACTTCGTTAAGTGCAACGCCTAAAATGGCGGGCTCATCTGGCGGGCGACCGGTGTAGGTACTGTGATAAATCGGATCGCGTCTGTGCGTAATTCTTTCAACAGTAAATACCGGGAAATTATCGACTTCGTTGTAATAACCAGTGTGATCGCCAAACGGACCTTCGGGTGCCATGTCACCGGGCGCAATAAAACCTTCCAAAATAAATTCGGCAGATGCAGGTACTTGCAAATCATTCCCAAGACATTTCACCACTTCAGTTTTATCACCGCGCAACAATCCGGCAAAACCATATTCCGATAAAGTATCGGGCACAGGCGTTACGGCACCGAGAATAGTGGCGGGATCAGCTCCCAAAGCAACAGCGACAGGAAAATTTTTTCCGGGATTTTTAATTTGAAATTCACGAAAATCCAAGGCGCCACCGCGATGCGATAACCAGCGCATAATCAATCGGTTTTTGCCGATTTTTTGCATGCGATAAATACCGAGATTTTGTCGCTCTTTGTGCGGGCCGCGCGTAACCACTAATGGCCAGGTCACTAATGGGCCGGCATCGCCCGGCCAACAGGTTTGAATGGGTAAATTATCCAAATCAACCTGATCGCCTTCCAACACAATTTCCTGACTCGCTGCTTTGCTCAATACCTTGGGCGCCATGTTCAAGACTTGTTTGAATATGGGCAATTTTTCCCATGCGTCTTTAAATCCTTTGGGCGGCTCGGGTTCTTTTAAAAAGGCTAATAATTTTCCCACTTCACGCAGTGCTTCAACCGATTCTTGTCCCATGCCCAATGCGACACGTTCAGGTGTGCCGAATAAATTACCGAGTACGGGAATCGAATAACCTTTGGGATTTTCAAACAAAAGCGCGGGGCCACCTGCACGTAAAGTGCGGTCGCATATTTCGGTCATTTCAAGATGGGGATCGATTTCTTGCGTGATGCGCTTGAGCAAGCCGCGAGATTCGAGTAGTTGAATGAAATCGCGAAGGTCTTTGTATTTCATTTATTTTTCCTCCTTTATCGGGAGGGGTATTCCCCCTCTCCCTAACCCTCTCCCACCAGGGGAGAGGGGACAGAGTTAACTTCGTTGTGAATAAATCAGGGAGTCAGCTCCCTCGCCCCTTGTGGGAGAGGGCGGGGGGAGAGGGGTAAAAATTATTTACGTTTCATCGACTGGAAGAATTCATCATTGGTTTTGAAATCTTTCAATTTGTCGATTAAAAATTCAGTCGCTGCGACGTCTTCCATATCATTTAACAAGCGACGCAAAATCCAGGCGCGTTGCAGCTCATCTTCTTTCATCAATAAATCTTCGCGGCGTGTGCCGGAGCGACGAACGTTGATGGCAGGGTACACGCGTTTTTCAGCAATTTTACGATCCAAATGCAATTCAAGATTACCTGTGCCTTTGAATTCTTCGTAAATTACTTCATCCATTTTTGAACCGGTATCAACCAGTGCGGTGGCGATAATACTTAAACTGCCGCCTTCTTCGATATTACGTGCAGCACCGAAGAAACGTTTGGGTCTTTCCAATGCATGTGCATCCACACCACCGGTTAATACTTTTCCGGATGAAGGAATTACAGTGTTGTAAGCGCGTGCGAGACGAGTGATGGAGTCGAGCAGAATCACCACATCTTTTTTGTGTTCAACCAAACGCTTGGCTTTTTCAATCACCATGTCGGCCACTTGTACGTGACGTGCAGGTGGTTCGTCAAACGTTGATGCCACTACTTCGCCGCGTACCGAGCGTTGCATTTCGGTCACTTCTTCAGGGCGTTCGTCGATTAACAACACAATCAAATGACATTCCGGATTATTGCGCGTAATTGCCTGCGCAATATTTTGCATCATGATGGTTTTACCGGCTTTGGGCGGTGCCACAATCAAACCGCGTTGGCCTTTGCCTATGGGTGCGATTAAATCGATGATACGGCCGGTTAAATCTTCAGTGGAGCCATTACCGGCTTCAAGCGGTAAACGGACATTGGGGAAAAGGGGCGTGAGGTTTTCAAACAGAATTTTGTTGCGAGAGCTTTCAGGTTTGTCGAAGTTGATATCGTTAACTTTTAGCAGGGCAAAATAACGTTCTCCCTCCTTGGGCGGGCGAATCTTGCCCGAAATCGTGTCGCCTGTTCGCAAATTAAACCGGCGTATTTGACTGGGTGATACGTAGATATCATCAGGCCCCGCCAGATATGAACTGTCTGCAGACCGCAGAAAACCAAATCCATCAACCAAAATTTCCAGAACACCATCACCGTAAATATCTTCACCACTTTTGGCGTGGCGCTTGAGAATATTGAAGATGATGTCTTGTTTGCGTGAACGAGCCATGTTTTCGAGGCCCATTTCATCAGCGATGTTAATTAATTCTTCGATTGGTTTCTTTTTAAGGTCGGTAAGATTCATATGTTAACTTTTGGGATGTTTGAGGATGTTAGTTTGCGCAGAAATAAGGCCAAACATGGATTTTGGTTAGGTTTTTATGTCCGTTATCGTGAATCAGATAAGAAGATTCAAGGAGGCATACAGCAGATGTTTGGAGTATAGCGGCGATTCCTGCCCTGTCAAAACAATGCGGGCTACCTTTTGAGCAGCCCGCCAAGATTACAAAGATGCGTTAATAAAATCAACTAGTTGTGGTTTTGCCACAGCACCAATTTTCGTTGAGTGCAGTTGACCTGCTTTAAAAATCAACAATGTCGGAATATTCATCACGCCAAATCGCTCGGCGGTTTTACGATGAGCCGCAACATCCAGTTTTACAATTTTCAATTTCCCCTGATATTGCTCAACCAGATCATCCAGCACCATGGCGATCATTTTACAAGGGCCACACCATGCTGCCCAAAAATCAACTAACACAGGAATATCGGAATTTATAACTTCCTGATCAAAGCTGTCGTCGGTTGCATGTACTATCAAAGGATTTGCCATACTTGTGTCCTCACTGAAAGGCTATTCATCGTTGTACGGCATGATAAAGATGGAGGCTGTCACAGGGCAAGGAGGAAAAAACAATAATTACTATAAAAATTCACTATTCGCAGCTGGTCAGGATTTTTTACCCAATCCGGCTGACTCCATGGCAGCATACAAAGCGTCCAGTGTTACCGGCTTGGAAATATAATAATTCATGCCCGCTGCAAAAACGGCTTCGCGATGTTCCTGCAATGCGTGAGCTGTCAATGCAATGATGGTGGTGCTTTTGCGCATTTGATTTTGTTCAAATTGCCGGATTTGTCGAGTGGCTTCGAAACCATCCATTTCCGGCATTTCACAATCCATTAATACCAGATCATAGGGCGGGGCGTTATCGACAACTTTATCGACAGCAATTTTTCCATTTTCTGCAAATTCAGGGGTAATGCTGAGCTTGCCCAGCAAGCCTTTAATCACCATGCGATTGACCGGGTTATCTTCAGCAACCAATACTTTTAAATGGGTAAATTGCAAATGATTTTTTTTGGATTCTGTGATTGTAATTTTTTCAATGGACTGATTATCGGCGAATAACATCATCAGATGGTGATGTAATTTTTTTATAGAAACCGGTTTGCGTAATACTTTTAAAATTGTCAGCGAGGCAATTTGTTGTTGATCAAAATAAATATCGCCAGAGCTCAACAAGATTAAGGGCAGTTTGGTAAATTCAGGCATCTCGCGAATTTTTTCCAGAAAATCCAATCCGGTTGAATCCGCCAATTCCTGATCAACAATTAAATAGCCATAGGGTTCGCCGGAATTAATAGCCTGTTTCAATCGTGCAATGCCGGATTTTGCAGTGGCGGCTTCATCCAGCTGAACTCCTACAGGATTTAAATGTGAAGAAATAAAACGGGAAAGATATTGATTGGATTCGATTAATAAACCGCGAATGGATGTGAGCTTGTTATCGACAATAAAAGGTTTGTTTTCGGACAATACAGTCAATTTTGCAGTGAACCAGAAAGTAGATCCTTTGCCTTTTTCACTGTCAACACCAATTCTGCCGCCCATAAGTTCGACCAGACTTTTACAAATCGCCAACCCCAATCCTGTACCACCATATTTTCGTGTTGTTGATGCATCAGCTTGATTGAAAGATGAAAAAAGGCTATCAATTTTAGTTTGCTCAATACCAATACCGCTGTCTTCTACTGCAAATCTCAGCAAAATTTGATTGCCTTGTGTTTGCACCTCACTGACAGTCAGTGATACAAAACCTTCGGCAGTAAATTTAAATGCATTGCCTAAAAGATTAATAATAATCTGGCGCAATCGGGTTGGATCACCTGTAATTTTCGTGGGCACAGATTCTTCCAATCCACCAAATAATTCAACGCCGCGCTTGCTCGATGTCGCACCAAATAATTGCACGCAATTTTCAACCAATTCATCCAGATCAAAATCAACGGATTCCAGTTGCATTTTACCGGCTTCAATTTTTGAGTAGTCCAGAATATCGTTGATGATGGCCAACAAAGTTTCGCCGGAGCGATGAATGACATCCACATAATGTTTTTGGTTTTCATCCAAAGGTGTATCGCGCAACATTTCCACCATGCCTATGACACCGTTCATAGGCGTACGGATTTCATGGCTCATGGTTGCTAAAAATTGACTTTTTGCCCGGCTCGCATCTTCTGCAGCATTTTTTTGTTTTTCAGTTTTCAATTTTTGTTCTTGCTCTTCCATCAGCGCAACTTCAATTGCATGCCGTTTTGCTATGTCATCCAATAAACTTTGCCGCATGTGATTGATAGCATTGACGACATTATCCAATTCATCATCGCGATTATTAATTTTATAGCGTTTTAATTTCAGCGGTTGATTCAGATTATCGAGTTTGACATTGCGGGCATAATCCGCAATCACTTTAATATGGCTTGTTAAGAGTGCATGTACCAGCCAAATAATAAACAGGGCAATGACCAGCGTTTTTCCACCTTGAACCAGCGAAATAAAAAAAGCCCTGTCCCATAACCGATCATAAATACTGGCCAGGCTTGCGGTTACAGTTAATACACCCAATTGTTGCGGTGGTGTTGATTCATCCTGATAAATCAGCGGATAACTTTTAATTAAAAACTGGCTGGGCCTGAGATTGGTGTCAGCCGGTTGGAAAGAATCTCCGCGAACAACCAGTTCCTGTTTGGTTCCGTTCCAATCATTCCACTCCACGGCAACCTGCACAACATCACTGACTTGTAATACGCTGTTGACCTGAATACTGAGTTGTTCCTGATCGAATCCCCAAAGGCTTTTAGTGATGCTGGCAAGTGTGCTGACCTGCACCTGGTCAAGGCGTTTTTCAAGAGAGTTTTTATCATCATTGAAATTGCCATGAAGCTGGAGAAAAATTGCGATGAGTGTAATAACCGAGCTGCTGATAATGATAAGCCCCAGCAAGCGGGCTACTATCGGGTTATCGCGCATGTAGTGAGTGAACATAGCTTTCCTGTGAAGACTTGTTTTTTAGTTGAAGTCCCTCGACCTGTTGAGTGTAGCAGTCGTTGCCCAAGTTTCGAATTATCTTTCCATTTGCCATACGACAAGCATTCCATCTTGTATTACAATCGCAACCTGCCCGGCCACTGGGCTGCAGTCTGTTGATAATTTCCCCCCGCTTAAGAATACGGAGACGGTTTTGATGAAGTATTTCATCGCCAGTAAGTTAACCTGTTACAAAAAAAATGCATCATGGATTTCATACGCGCTTTTGCTCTCTGCCTTGTGTATGAACTCACAGGCCCAGTCGTCAGCACCGGCTTTGCCTTTGTCTCCTGCGCAGGGTACAGAATTTGGCCAATCACAATTGTTTGATGCTGTCAGTTCACGAGCCAAATTGTTGGCCAAGCGCGAATATAAAGCATTGGAAACCAATATTCCTGATGCTCTTTCACAAATGAATTACGACCAATACCGTTCAATTCGTTTCCGTCCCGAGGCATCTATCTGGCACAACGAATCCTTGTTTGAATTGCAACTTTTTCATCCGGGATTTTTATATCGTGAGCCCATAGTGCTACACATGGCGACTGACAGTGCAGACTCCTACGTGCAGTTCAAACAGGAATTTTTTAATTACGATGGACCTGCGGCACCACTAGCCGGTGTTGCGCCGGACAATATTGGTTTTGCAGGTTTCCGTGTTCATTACCCATTAAACAGTAATGAATATAAGGATGAATTTGTGGTGTTTCAGGGCGCTTCCTATTTCCGTATGGTGGGTCCCGGGCTGGCTTATGGTTTGTCTGCGCGGGGATTGGCTATAGATACAGCAGAACCCAAGGGTGAAGAGTTTCCGGTTTTTCGCGAATTTTGGCTGGTCAAACCTGCTCCTGCCGATACCCGCATGGTGATGTATGCGTTGCTGGACAGTCCCTCCATTACCGGCGCTTATCGATTTGAAATTTTGCCCGGAGCTCCTACAGAAATGTTGGTTGAGGCTCGTTTATTCGCGCGCAAGGATATTTTGAAACTGGGTGTTGCTCCGCTCACCAGTATGTACATGTGGGGTGAAAACCATACTCGTTACGTTGATGACTTTCGTCCGGAAGTCCACGATTCAGATGGACTATTAATGGCGGCTGCCAATGGTGAGTGGATCTGGCGACCCATCAGCAATCACCGCAGTTTGCGCGTTTCTTCAATGATGGATGAGAATCCTCGTGGTTTCGGCCTGTTGCAACGCGACCGTGATTTTGAACATTACATGGACATGGAAGCTCGCTACGAAAAACGCCCGAGCATGTGGATCATGCCGGAGGGCAACTGGGGTAAGGGTCGTGCCGAATTGGTAGAAATCCCTAGCGACAGTGAAACCAATGACAACATAGTGGCTTACTGGGTGCCGGAAAAACCCATGAAAGCGGGTGGCAGCGCCACTTTCAAGTACCGCCTGCGCAGTTTTGATGAACACCTACCGGAGAATTCGGGTGCAAAAGTGATACGGACGCGTATTGGCTGGGGTGCCAATCCGGGTCAGGCTGATCCACCGCCGCGCAGCAAGCGCAAATTTATTATCGATTTCCGGGGCGGCGAACTGGATAACCTGTCTCCCGATGCCCCTCTGGTTGCTGAAATGCAAAAATCGGCAGGCGAGGTCAGTGAGCTGGTGATTCGCCAATTACCCGATGGCCGTACCTGGCGCGCATCATTCAAACTGGAACCCGAAGGAAACAAAGTCGCGGACATGCGTTTATTCCTGAAATTACGTGATCAACGCTTGAGCGAGGTGTGGAGTTATGTCTGGTACCCAGACGCCATCCAGTAAACTTCATACACCGATTGTCCCTGCGGATTTATCAGGGCAGCCCCGTGATGCCATACACCTGCCCTATAAATCCTTGCGCCGCTGGTTGTTCAGTGGCCTGAGTCTGGTGACCAGTGTGTGGGGCGTTTACATGATGTATGAAATTTTAAGTGCGAATGAGCTAACCGCACTTGAAACCGTCATTCTGATGTTATTTGCCCTGAGTTTTTCCTGGCTGGCCATTTCATTCTGGAGTGGGTTTATTGGTTTTGTGTTACAACTTTTCCAGATTGATCCGCTCAACCTGACGCGACAAAAAAAACTCACTGCCGAGCTATTGCCAATCACCACCCGCACGGCGGTTGTGATGCCGGTTTACAACGAAGACACTCGTCGGATCATCGCCGGGTTTGAAGCGACTTTGCGATCACTGGAAAAAACCGGGGAATTATCCCATTTTGATTTTTTCATGTTGAGCGACACCACCAAGCCGGACATAGCACAAGCCGAACGCGATGCCTGGCAACAATTAACCGAACGTCTGGGTCATTTATCACAACAGGTTTTTTATCGTCGTCGCGAAAAAAATATTGGTAGAAAAGTAGGAAATCTTGCTGAATTTTGCCAGCGTTGGGGCAGCAATTATGAGCACATGATTGTATTGGATGCTGACTCGATCATGACCGGGGAGTGCCTGTTAACTTTAGTGCGTCAGATGCAAGCCAATCCTCGTACAGGATTAATTCAAACGGTTCCAATTCCTGTTCGTCAAACCACTTTTTTTGGTCGCTTTGTACAGTTTGCAGCGGTACTTTATAGCCCCATGCTGGCCACAGGTTTGGCTTTTTGGCAAACCGATGCAGCCAATTATTGGGGACACAATGCCATTATTCGTTTACGTGCCTTTATCGATCATTGTGGCTTGCCAAGTTTGGGTGGTCGTGCACCTTTTGGCGGAGACATACTCAGTCACGATTTTGTTGAAGCCGCTATGTTGCGTCGTGCCAATTGGGATGTGATTTTACTGGCGGATCTGGAAGGCAGTTATGAAGAAGTGCCTTGTAATATTATCGATTACGCCACACGCGACCGACGTTGGGTTCAAGGCAATATCCAGCATTTGGGCATTATCGATTTACCCGGGTTGCATCCCATCAGTCGTTGTCATTTTTTCTTTGGTGCGCTTGCTTATGTCACATCGTTAATCTGGCTGTTGATGTTGGTACTTTCAACCGCCGATGCGGTTGTTCGCGCATTGAATTCCAATGTGTATTTCACCGAAACCTATCAGCTTTATCCTGATTGGCCGATTGCAAAAACAGAGCTGATTATCGCACTTATTTTATTAACCACTATTTTATTAATGGGCCCCAAAATAATGGGCACTTTGGTTACGCTTGTGCATAGAAGAAAAACATTTGGCGGTGTCAGGGCGATTATAAAAGGGGCAACAGTCGAAACTTTTTTTGCGGTATTAATTGCTCCGATCATGATGGCTTTCCATGCTTATTTTGTTATTTCAGTATTACTCGGATTCAAGGTCAGTTGGGAAGCACAGGATCGAGAAGGAAGATTATTAACCTGGAAGGAAGCTTTTGCCCGAACATCGAAACTGTCAATCATTGCATTAATCTGGGGATTGATGACGTTTAAATATGCCCCGGTATTTTTCTGGTGGCTGATTCCGGTATTGGTCGGTTTGGTTTTCGCAGCGCCTCTGGTTCGTTATTCCAGTAGTTTGGATTGGGGAAATAATTGCCGCCGTCATAAGATTTTTCTTTGTCCTAGCGAAACGCAAAACGATTTCGCACTCAACGAATTGGATAAGTTGTTGGCACAGGATCATCCAAAACTGCAGGAGCCTGCCCCCATTCCCCCTCTTCCCGAAAACAATTGGGTTGATATGCCGCACCCGCCTTTGGAACATTTTGTGAAAGTGATTCGTTAAGCGACAAGTATCGTCCTTCCCGCAAAGGTGGGAATGACGGAAAAATTCATATGATATATGGGACAAACCTGCCGTATTTGTGCTCTAACGCAAAGATAACTTATCAGACAAAACGTAGAGTGCCGTTTCTGATTTTCTTCAGGCACATCGCGAGCAATCCTGCCCATCGGTCATGGGTTTGAGCTAACAAGTATAAAAATATTCAAAAGTTTTTTTAGCCGCAATTCCAGTGATACTCGCAAATCGATCATTTCACGAGGGCACTCATCATGCTTAAAAAACTGCTTTTGATATCAGCCTTATTTGTAGCGCAAAGCTCACTGGCGCAGACTGCCAACTGCACATATAGGCTAACCAATAACTGGGGTAGCGGTGCTACAGCCAGTATTGAAATCACTAATACCGGCACTTCAGCAATCAATGGTTGGAGTGTCAGTTGGAATTACGTCAATAACAGGATCAGCAGTAGTTGGAATGCGACATTGACAGGTTCCAATCCTTATACCGCAACCAACATGAGCTGGAATGCCAGCATACAACCCGGGCAAACTGTGGCGTTTGGTGTACAAGTCAATGCCAATGGTGCGGTTGAAACACCCGCAGTGACAGGCAGTATCTGTAGCGGAACCCAGATGTCATCATCGAGATCTTCAAGTCGGTCATCCAGTATTTCCAGTTCCTCGCGTTCTTCTGTGTCATCTTCACGCTCGTTGGTTTCTTCTTCCTCTGTCTCTTCATCTTCACGATCATCCCTGTCGTCTTCATCAATATCGTCAAGTCTGTCCAGTTCCTCGCGATCATCAAGTACCAGTTCGGTTTCAAACGGCGTTAGCATCACTTTGCAAGAAAACCAGTCGGGATTTTGTTCGGTGGAAGGCACAATCGATAGTAACAACACCGGGTTCACAGGGGGTGGTTTTGCCAATACTACCAATGCCAGTGGTTCAGGAGTTAATTGGTCAATCAGTGTAAGAACGGCGGGCTATTACAGTTTCAAATGGCGCTACGCCAATGTAGGTTCGGCCGCGCGACCTGGCGATGTAATTATCGATGGCAACCTTACTTCCAATATTGGTTTTGCGTCTACCGGTTCCTGGACCACATGGGCTGATAGCCAGAGCGATACGGTATGGCTGGATGTCGGCACTCATAGTGTCCGCCTGCAAGCCACCAGCAGTCTTGGGTTAGGCAATATCGACAACATGGTTGTGAGTGGACCCAGTGTGACGGCAGCCACTTGTGGTTCAGTCACTGCACCAATCAGTTTTGTGACCCCCAGCTTTACCAATATTGCGGTGCACGATCCATCGGTGATTTTTGCCAACAACCAATACTATGTTTTTGGATCACATCTTTCGGTTGCACGTTCGGCTGATCTTACCAACTGGACTCGCGTGGCTGATGGCGTAAACAGCAGCAACCCTATATTCAACAACGTAAACAGCGAGCTTTCCGAAGCTTTGAGCTGGGCGCAAACCACTACCCTCTGGGCGCCGGACGTTGCCTATGTAAATGGCCGTTACCTGATGTATTACAATGCTTGTAAAGGTGACTCGCCTGTATCTGCCTTGGGTATTGCATCCGCTTCCAGCGTTCAGGGGCCTTACTCAGATAATGGCCTGATCCTTCGCTCCGGCATGTGGGGACAAACCAGTGAAGACGGAACAGTCTACAACGCCCAGATACATCCCAATGTGGTTGATCCAACAGTGTTTAAAGACAAGAACAATCGCCTCTGGATGGTCTACGGGTCTTATTCAGGCGGCATATTCATTATGGAATTGAATGCGACTACCGGCTTCCCGCTTTCCGGTCAGGGTTATGGCAAACACCTGATGGGTGGTAACCATGCACGTATTGAAGGCCCTTACATCATCTACAGTCCTGAAACCAACTATTACTACATGTTTGTGAGTTTTGGTGGCTTGGGTGCTGATGGTGCGTACAACATTCGTGTCGCCCGTTCGAGTAATCCAAATGGTCCCTATGTGGATGCCAAGGGCACCAGCATGAGCAACGTGAAATCCAATGCAAGCTTGCCCTTGTTTGATGACGCCAGCATTGCTCCTCACGGAGTAAAACTCATGGGTAACCATGTGTTTGGCGGAACCAACAATGTTCTGGGCTATGTTTCACCAGGTCACAACTCTGCTTATCGCAAAACAAGTACAGGCCAATATTTCCTGGTCTTCCACACCCGCTTCCCTGGTCGTGGCGAACAACATGAAGTGCGCACACATGAATTTTTCTTCAATGCTGATGGTTGGCCAGTTGTTTCTCCATTGCGTTACGCTGAAAAAATTGATGCAACCAACGCAAACCAAAGTCGTGCAGTATTGGAAGCTGTTGCAGCCAGTGAAATTGCCGGCACTTATCAATTGATCAATCACGGCAAAGACATTTCGGCAACCATAAAATCTTCCAGTGATATCCAACTCGCCAGTGGTGGAAGCATTTCCGGTGCGCAATCCGGTAGCTGGACTTTCGATGCCAACACCCGAACAACAACATTGGTTCTCAGTGGAACCACTTATCGCGGTGTAGTGTCACGACAATGGAATCAAGTTCGCAATCGATTTGAAATTACTTTTAGTGCACTGTCTTCGGACGGCACTGCGATATGGGGAATTAAATCCAACTGAAGATGAAATAAAATAAAAAAGCCTCCGCAAGGAGGCTTTTTTATTTTGGGATTCCCGTTATCGTCACACAGTGCAAAAGTCTCGCAAATTAATTTTCAACATTAATCATCTGCAAAACCTTCCTCCACTCCTTTTCCCAACAACAAGAGTGATTGTAACCAGGTTGGGAAATAATAGTTGCGTTGATTTTTTCCAAAAAAGTTTTATTCAATTCGAGCGGAACATTTTTGTCTTTGCCTCCGCTCAGATAAAAAACTCGCAGGGATTTTTTGGGTTGTAATTGAGCAGGGTCGAGAGACCAATCAAGCGGGGTGTATTGATGATGATTTGTCCATGCCGTGACATTCAGATTGCTGGAAATGGCGACGACGGTTTTTACTTTGGGTAATTCCTGGGCCATTAAGTATGCGAGGGTTCCACCGCCACTGTGACCAATTAAAATCCATTCATCGTATGTTGCCAAATCTGATTGGGAGTTCAGTGCTGCAATTAAAATATCCACGATTTTTTTTGAATAGCGCGCGCGTGTCCATAAAGCAGGATTGCACTGATCAGGAAGGCCTACTTTCGATTGAAAATAACAAGGTCGGCCCAAATAAAAAGAAGGGGACGGATCTTGTTGCATCAGAAACAAGGCTACTGGATCAAAAGGGCCTGGATCAACAGCGAGTCGATTCTCTATCCAGGGACGACCGTCACCTTCGATATAGATATGTAATTTTTTTGCAGGTTGAAAATTATTTCGGCGAGCATATAAATCAAATCCCTGCACCGATATCTTATCTTCTGTACCAACCAGTTCTACTGATTGACAACTCATCAAAAAAGCGACAGCCAATCCGGAGAAAAAATAGTTGACCCATGTTTTTGGCGACATTTTTTATAAAGCACACGCGCTTTTCGGTTCCGGCCTGTAGACACCTACATTGCTGAAACCGGCATCTTTTAAATTGGCGGCATGTAACTGGCTCATTACACCTTTTTGGCAATAGAGATAATAGGTTTGTTGTTGATCCAATTCCGGAAATTTTTTATTGAGATGATAAAAAGGAATTTTCAGCAGTGGAGTAACTTGTAATGGATTATGTTCTTCTTCATCCGGGTGGCGGATATCAATTGCAATGGCGTTGATTGGTAAGTCCTGTACCAATTGAACAGACAAGTCGGCATCCAGATCCTGAATGAGTTCATCAATATTTTGTGAATGTTTTTGTTCCAGCGCACGTTCAAGTACGCTCATATCAAAATGGGCTTCTTCCTGTTCAACGCGCCAGAGTTTTGCGCGGGTTGTCGGGTTGACAGAAATCACGCCACAATATTCCGGCATCTGTGCAGCGAAAGTTTCAGTACCTATTTTCCGTGAGAGATCAATAATTTCACCTTTATCCATGGTTGAAAGTGGGCGCAATACCAACATATCCGTTACACGGTCAATCGCATTTAAATTTAATAAAGTTTGGCTGGAAACCTGCGCAACACTTTCACCTGTTACCAAGGCAGGCAACTCCAAATCTTCTGCTACTTTTGTGGCTGCGCGAAGCATCATGCGTTTTAAAATCACACCCATATAACTGTTATCAACTTTTTCCAGAATTTCCTTGACGACTTCATCAAATGGAATGCTGACAAATTTTACACGATGCGAAGAACCAAATTTATTCCATAAATAATAAGCCACTTCCTTCACGCCAATTTCATGTGCGCGACCACCCAAATTAAAAAAGCAATAATTGGTGCGCAATCCACGTTTCATACACAAATAGCTGGACACGGTTGAGTCAAATCCGCCGGAAATTAATGACAGAACCCCATCTTGTGTCCCTAATGGATAACCGCCAATGCCTTGGGTTTTTTCAGCGATGACAAACAGACGATTATCTTTTACTTCCAGCGGCACCAATACTTCAGGATGATGTAAATCAACGCAGCGTGCCTGAGTGTTATGTAACAGGGTGCCGCCAACAAATTGCTCAATTTGCACAGAATTGAATTCATGTTTTCCGTGGCGTTTTACCCTGACACAAAAACTTTTTCCGGCAAGTTGATCGCCCCAGTGTAGTAAGGTTTTTTCGTAAATGTCTTGCAGGTTGCCAAGTGGATAAGCTTGCACCAGATAAAAATTGGCGATGCCCGGAGTGCGTGATAATAAATCCGAGACCTGAGCAGTTAATTGCTTGTCCTGAACGGTCGAAGTAATTTCAATTTTTTCCCAATCGCGCTGCACCTGTACCTGCACACCAAGATTGGTCAACATTTTGCGCAAATTGTCGCGCAATTGTTTAATAAAACGCTGACGAACCGGCTGGCTTTTAATAATGATTTCGGGGAAAACTTTGACGATAAAGTGCATGATGAGCTCGGATGATGCGGATAACGCGTCGAATTATAGTGCGTATTATCTTGGTGGGGTAGCTAATTTAGTTCTCTTGTGTGAATATCGACCTATATCCTATATTCTAAACTTAACTATTTTTACCAAAATCCCAAAAGGAATCTCACGGAATATTATTGTGTACATAAAAGACTTCGATCAGCTCTCGTTTGAATATCAGTCTTTGAAGGACTTCTTAATTAATTCGAATAAATATGAAATAAAAAGGATTGAAATTGAAAGTATAAGTGGCTGTTCAGGAGATAGTTTATATATTTGCGAAAAGCAATCCGTTTCTGGAAGACTGGAAGCTTTCGTAGCCCTGTTTAGTCGTTACATTCATGATGCAGAAGAGTGGATGTTTAGCGTGGAAGACGAACACATAACGGATATCCTGTCATTTCAAATTATTCCCGCTTTGCGCAGTTTTAATTTTGATTTTCAATCTTATGATTACACAATCGGACGTATAGCGAACGCAATAAGTGGTCTAAAAAAGTCATTAGATCATGGGCACTATACAGTGGAGGTATTCACTAACCAGGGCATAAGTAGAGACCCCCTATTTTGTCAGCTGTTGTTAGAGAAAATTGAACGGCCAATTAGCTTTGCATTACTCGACCCCTGTATCCGCAACTCATTGCAATTATTCGAAACACTAGACCATTTCGTGCTCAAGAATACCTGGTCAAAAGACTAATTTTTATTCTTTTCCTCATGTACCCGCTGTAAATACTCATCGTGTGTGGGGAGGGTTTTCACCATGTTTAAAATGGCGGAGCGGGTGTTGTTGAGATCTTGACGTAAACGTTCGGGGTCGAGATTGTCAACCAGGGGTGAATATTTTCGGGGTCTGATACCCATGCCTTCGAACACTGATTGCCAGCTGGTATTGCGGAATAATTCTTCTGTACCTTCGCGTAATTTTCCTTGAGCGGTAAATAATTCGATGCGTTCACGCAGGCTGTCGGGTATGGGAATTTCTTTTACGGCGCGCCAGAAAGGTGTATCTGTGCGCTGACTTGTGCAATAGTGCAATAGCACAAAATCGCGAACTTCTTCATAGTCGTTATGCATACGGCGATTATATTCGCGTTGCAAACTTGCATCACAATCCTGATCAGGAAAGTAACGTAAAAACATCTCCATGCCGCGAGCAATTAAATGAATCGCAGTTGATTCGAGCGGTTCAACAAATCCAGCCGATAAACCCACCGCCAAACAATTGTGTTGCCAGAATTTTTCACGACGACCACAACTGAAATGAATCACATGCGGATCATTAATGCGTTTTTGATCCAGTTGCTTCATTAATGTGGATTTTGCTTCGG
>CBFGPN010000072.1:0-17295 GCA_965650675.1 uncultured Cellvibrio sp. | reverse complement strand
ATACTTGAGCGGCGCGAGTTTGATTGTGACGAGTGTATTTCAGCACGATTTCCAGCATTGGCGCTTCTACTTCTGCCATTACCATCTCATAAACATCGCTGACATCCTGACCGTCGAGGTGCTTGAAATAATTGTCCATTGCTTGTTCAACACATCCGCGAAGGGATTGACCTTGATTGGTTGCTGTGTTGTTTGTGGTGCTTTTTGCATCGGCAAAAAAAGTTGCAGTATTCATGCGGCTTGATCCTCTAGTATGAGCAGCGTTTCGAAATAATTTCGGATGCTGGTTTGTTGTTCTTCTGCGTTCACTATTGCATTAAAAGTACGACGAAAGTCATCGCTATGAGGTAAGGTGTGCAAATACCAGCTCACATGTTTGCGAGCGATTCTTGGTCCCATTACTTCACCATAAAAACAATAAAGTTCCCGCAGATGGTTGAGTAAAATGTCCCTGATCTCAATCAGGGTTGGTTCGGCCAAACATTCACCTGTTTCCAGATAATGTGTAATTTCCCGAAAAATCCAGGGGCGACCTTGTGCAGCTCGCCCGATCATCACTGCTGCAGCTTTGGTGTAATCCAGAACTGCTTTTGCTTGCTGAGGCGTTCTGATGTCACCATTCGCAAATACAGGAATTTTTACGGCAGAAACAACTTGGGCAATAGTGTCGTATTCTGCGTGTCCGGCAAATGCATCCTCGCGCGTGCGCCCATGTAATGCCAGTGCCTGAACTCCTGCGTCTTCGGCAATTTTCGCAATACGCAATGCATTGCGACTTTCAACACTCCAACCGGTACGACATTTCAGTGTCACAGGAACTGAAACAGCATTTACCACAGACTGCAATATTTCTGCCACTAAAGCTTCGTCTTTTAACAGAGCGGAACCAGCGGCTTTTTTGCAGACTTTTTTGGCTGGGCAGCCCATGTTGATGTCAATAATTTGCGCACCCCGATCTACATTCAAGCGTGCTGCATCCGCCAGGCTTTCTGCATCTCCTCCGGCAATTTGAACCACAATAGGTTCAACTTCGTCGGTGTGATCCATACGTAAACTGCTTTTGCGACTATTCCACATCTGGCTATCGGCAATCAGCATTTCCGAGACTACCATCCCGGCTCCCAAGCGACGGCAAAGACGCCGAAATGGAAGATCGGTAACACCCGCCATGGGAGCGAGTACAACAGGGTTCTCTATTTGATATGGGCCAATTTGAAACACGGATAATCGCGCGGGCGCTTGCGTAAAAGGGTCGCCATCATACCCGTTTGATAGGGGGGTTGGAACCGTATAACAACAAAAAATGACGTTTTTTTAAGCAGATTTTCAGTTGATTTTTTGGTCGATATGGGGCAGTGAATTGTGTAAACGGGAGTCGAAAAACTCCCGTTTGAAACTCAATTAACAGTAATTTTTCCGTTGGTCGCGCCATGACAACCATTGCAGCCGCCGCCAGTGATTAATCCTGGCATGGTATGTCGCAGGCCATCTTTGTCTTCCACTACAACATCCACGCCATCAACCAATGGGCCACCCTGAACAAACAAACCGGGTACGCTGGCAGTAGTATAGAAATTACCGCATTTGTCAGTTACCAAAGTAGCAACAACAGTGTTTGTGTTATGTGCGTACAAAAACACTGTTGCGTTCGGATTTCCGGAAGTTGAATTTTTATAAATGGTACCTGCTACTGTAAATGCAGTAGCTGAACCGCCAGCGGTGTGGCAAGTCAGACAACTTTGTCCAACCCTGTGAGAGGTATTATTGCGCGTACTGATGGCGCTGCCCTGAGTGTTGTTGCATGAAACGATGCTGGGGCTGGATGATGTGCTGGTAGTACTGGTACTGCTTTGTTCGCTGCCCCCTCCATTTCCTCCGCCCCCGCCTCCACCACCACAAGCTGTGAGCAGTACAAAAATACCCAGTGCGATTGGTCGAAACATGAATAAGCTCCAATTGATGTCCAATTATTGGATGGAGTCTAGCGCCAAAATAGTAGTGGTGCAGATAAATTCCGAAAACTGTGATCTGTGAAGTGTTTTCTGCCAGATCCTAGAGAACATCCATTTTGTAGTTATCGACTTGAGGGTCTTTGATTTCAAGAATCAAATGTATGGGTTGCATGCTGGGCATGATTTTTTTGCCGGCCAATTCCCCGCCAAGATAATCTTTGGGGGTAAATCGGCGGGAAGCTTTAATCTGGCCGTCCATATCACTGAAGCTGAGTAACAAATCAGGAAAAGGTTGTTCAAATCCGGCTTTATTAAGGAGCATGACATCAACCTGCAGTGCTTGCTCGATTTCATCATGTGGGCGTACAACAAGATCGTAAGTCACGATTTGTTTTTTATCGACCAGTATGGGTAATTGGCAACCGAATAAAGGGCAGGCAATAGCATATAAATTACGATAGGGTTGAATTCGCGCGTAATGATCAAATCGGAAATAAGCCAGTTGTGCTATCAATGCTGTCAATGCCAGCAGAGTCATCACTGGCCACAACATCCGGAAATACCAGTGGCGAATATTATTGCCAGCAAATTCCAGTGGCGCCGGGATGATATTTTTAAGGAGTCCTGCACGTGAACCGTCATAGGAGCGAATTTTGGGTTCTATTTTAAGTTGGCGTTTATTGGCTGCCTCATCAAAATCATCATCATGAAAAATACCGGCAACAGGGATGGCATTAATGATTTCTTCTTTTTCTTCTACAACTGATTCACCGAGAGGTTTGGCGGTTGGCATTTTTCTTAATTCATCACTCAATTCCAGTTCTTTGGAGGATGAGTGTGATGAAGCATGTGCAGGTTTTGCCGACGCTGTTTTTTCTTCGGCCGCAAAATTAAATACCAGATTATTTTTTGTATTTTGTTGTGTGGGCGCAGGTACAGGTGCTTTGGCAACTTGTGTTTTTACAATGCCAATCTGCGGTATATCGTCATCGTCATCAATTAAATTTTCTGCCCAGGATTCATCAGAGTTATCTTTGATAACTTTTTTCTCATCGACAATTTTGCGGTCAAATAACGAAGTAGCCTGCACCTGGGTCTCCAGATCCATAAAACCATCAAACTCATAGCGTGAGCCACCGCCTTCCATGTCATCACTGATGAGGACATCGTCGTCGTCGGATAATTTTGATAAAGGTTTTTTCAGGCTGGTGGATTTGGGTACAGGTTTTGGTTCTGTGATTTTGGGTGTTGGCTTGGATGCTGTTTTTGCTGAAGGTGTCAGTTCAGCTTTTGTATTGATGCTGGTGTCTCGCGGGGTAGTAACAGGTTTTGCGGTCTGATTTGCCAAACCTGAATTTGCCGCTGTTTTTTGCGGCGCAGTTTTTACATCAGTTGTTTTAACAGGTTTGGCTGGTTCGATTTTTGTATTTTCTTTTGCTGCATTTGTTTTGGGAGCAACAGCTGTTGGTTTTGAATTATTTTTGTTAACAAAAGGTTCTATCAACGAGGGTTCCTTTTTGATCGGCTTTGCCGACATTTCTTTTGCTGGAGTTTCTTTTTTTGTGGTTTCTTTTTTGATTGCAGCCTCGGGTGCAGGTTTGGTTACCAAACTTGATTGTGCTTTAAATACATGCAGGCAGGAGCCACAACGCACCGCACCTTTGGCAGAGTCCAATTGTGCTTCGGTAATACGGAACGCTGTGCCGCATTTTGGGCAGCGCGTCACCATAGACTGTTGAGTTGAAGCAATTGTCATCTTCTGTTGCATCCGATCTGTGAGCCACACTGCCTGAATTCTAGCACAGGCTGGACAATGCTAAGTATGTAAGAATTAACGAATTTTTACAGCAGTTAATCTGACCCATTCTTCTTTTTCGGCAACAGGGTCAAATACAAACCAGTTTTCGTAAGCTTTTATTACTGTTTGGGCTTGTGTAGTCAGTATCCCTGATAGGCAAATTTTGCCTCCGATTTTTGTCATGCCACTCAAAACAGGCGCCAGTTCAGCCAATGGGCCAGCCAAAATATTCGCCAGCATCACATCAACTTCAACATCAGGGCAATCGACTGGTAAATAAACCGGCATGGCGTTATCCGCCAGATTATTGCGTTTGGCGTTGTCGGCTGTCGCCAGTAATGCCTGTGGATCTATATCTACGCCTATGACTTTTTTGGCTCCCAACAATAGTGTGGCAATACCCAAAATGCCGGAGCCGCATCCGTAATCGACTACATCAAGTCCGCTGAAATCCTGCTGATCAATCCATTGCATACACAAAAAAGTAGTGGGGTGGGTTCCTGTACCAAAAGCCAAACCGGGATCCAGCATCAGGTTGATTTTTTCTGGCTCGGGTGGTTGTTGCCAACTGGGGCAAATCCAAAGCCGTTCACCGCAGCAAATAGCATGATAGTGTGTCATCCATTCGCGTTCCCAATCCTTGTCCTCCAATAACTCCCATGCATGCTCGGGTAATTTGTTGCCGAATCGCTTCTCGGCTGTAGCCACGGTTTGTGCAGTGTTGATATTCGCATCAAACAAACCGGTAATTTTTACGTTATCCCAAAGTGGTGTTTCACCCAAACCCGGTTCAAGAATCGGTTGATCAGCGTTGTCCTGCAAGGTTACCGATGCTGCACCACTGGCAAGCAGTGAGTTTTCCAGTGATGCAACATATTTTCGGGGTGCGATCACTTTTAATTGAAGCCAGGGCATGTGAGTTACCAGATTTGTTGCATCAAAAAATAAAACGCCCCAGTGTTCTGCAACACTGGGGCTGGTTTTTATCAAAATTACTCGGCGAGTTTTTTCTCAAGATAATGGATATTTACCCCACCTTTGCGGAAGGCTTCGTCGCGAACCAGCATTTGTTGTAATGGAATATTGGTGCGAATGCCATCGACAATGGTTTCATCCAACGCGTTACGCATACGATTCAGTGCGATTTCGCGTGTATCACCAAAGGTAATAATTTTTGCGATCATCGAATCATAATTGGGTGGAACTGTGTAACCGTTATAGAGATGTGAATCAACACGCACACCCAATCCACCGGGCGCATGGAAACCTTTAACCAAACCTGCGCAGGGCATAAACGTTTTAGGATCTTCTGCGTTGATACGACATTCAAACGAATGACCTTTGATGACTATGTCAGATTGTTTAATTGACAACGGCAAGCCGGAACAAACGCGAATCTGTTCTTTGATTAAATCGATACCTGTCACCATTTCGGAAACCGGATGCTCAACCTGAATACGTGTATTCATTTCGATGAAATAAAAACGCCCGTCTTCATACAAAAATTCAAAAGTACCTGCGCCTTTATAACCAATATCGATACAGGCTTTTACACAAGCAGCATAAGTTGCTTCGCGAACATCTTGTGGAATTCCTGGTGCTGGTGCTTCTTCCAATACTTTTTGATGACGACGTTGCAGTGAGCAATCGCGGTCACCCAAATGAATCGCATGACCTTGACCATCCGATAAAATTTGTACTTCAACGTGACGTGGATTTTGCAAAAACTTTTCCATATACACTGTGCCATCACCAAAAGCAGCTTTGGCTTCTGCCTGGGTAATGTGGATGGAGTTAATTAATGCAGCTTCTGTGTGCACCACACGCATTCCGCGACCACCGCCACCTGCTGCTGCTTTAATGATCACGGGGTAACCAATGCGTTTACCGATTTTCAAACATTCTTCAGCATCTTCCGGTAAGGGACCATCTGACCCGGGTACTGTTGGAACGCCAGCTTTTTTCATTGCTTTGATGGCTTCTACTTTATCGCCCATCATGCGAATCACATCAGGGTCTGGCCCGATAAAGGTGAAACCGCTTTTTTGTACGCGTTCAGCGAAGTCGGCATTTTCTGCGAGAAAACCGTAACCGGGATGCACAGCTTCTGCATCGGTAATTTCCATCGCTGCAATAATCGCGGGAACATTAAGATAACTTTTGGGTGATGGGTTAGGGCCGATACAAACAGATTCATCTGCAAGGCGAACGTGTTTTAAATCGCGGTCAACTTGTGAATGGACAGCAACTGTCTGGATGCCCATTTCTTTACAGGCGCGCAACACTCGCAGAGCAATTTCACCACGATTGGCGATCAGGATTTTTTGAAACATAAATCAGTTCCTCAGTGTGCTATTTGTTTAGCGCAAAAAAATGTTTAGCGCGAATAATTAAACAATTGTCACCAAGGGTTGATCGAATTCGACGGGGCCGCCATCGTCTACCAGGATAGCTTCGATGGTGCCAGCTTTGTCAGCCTGGATTTGATTCATCATTTTCATGGCTTCGATGATACAAATCACATCGCCTACTTTGACTTGTGAGCCAACTTCTATAAATGACGGGGTGCCTGGACTGGGTGAGCGATAAAAAGTGCCGACCATAGGTGATTTCACCAGATGTCCACTGGTGGCAGGTGCAGCAGAACTGGTGGCTGCAGCAGCGACTGGTGCTACTGATGCAGGCGCAGGCGCTGCTACCGGAGCTGGAGCATAGTTCATGCTTGGTGCAAAAAATTGGGTGCCGGTTGGGTTGCGTGCGATGCGCACGGATTCTTCGCCTTCTTTGATTTCAAGTTCACCCAAATTGGACTCTTCCAACATTTCGATGAGTTTTTTAATTTTGCGAATATCCATAGAGACCTCTATTTGTTAACAAGGAGTTAGTTGTTGTAAATGTTCAGGAGTGAGAAAGTTTGTGTATTGCGGCTTGCAAACCCAGGTAATAACTTTGTGCGCCGAAGCCACAAATGACACCTTGGGCAATATCTGAAAAATAAGAGTGGTGACGAAAAGCTTCTCGTTTATGTACGTTGGATAAATGAATTTCAATAAAAGGAATATCGACACCGGTCAGCGCGTCCCGCAGGGCAACACTGGTATGGGTAAATGCAGCAGGGTTAATCAAAATAAAATCGACACCTTCTTTGCGTGCATCGTGAATCCGGTCAATCAATTCATATTCCGCATTACTTTGTAATGTCAAAAGATGGTGTCCGGCTTCCCTTGCGGTTTGCGATAGTTGCTGATTGATCTCATCAAGGCTGGCTACACCATAAATGCCAGGCTCACGTGAACCAAGCAGATTCAGGTTGGGGCCATGAAGTACCAAAATGGTTGCCATTCTCAGTAATCCTGTTGTTAATTTCGGGTATCGTCAAGCGACACGAAAAGGAAGAAGAAGTTCAACCAACCATGGTCAAAGTGCGGCGAGTTTGCCGGAAAAAGAACGTGCTGTCCACGTTGACAGCACAATTTCTTTCAGATATGAGGAGATGCCAGCAGGATTGCAGAAGTTGGCTTTTTGATCAGCAAACTTATGAGGATATTGGCGTCATTGGCCTTTTTTGCCGGATAACGCCTCCAGAACTATGTCTTTTGTCAGTATTTGCGGCAATACATCCGCTTTCCCTGCACGATTGGCGGGGAAGTAGAGATATAAAGGTACGCCACTGCGACCATACTCTTGTAAAACAGCGGTGATTTTCGGGTCGGAGTTGGTCCAGTCACCCTTTAATGTAGCAACTTCATATTGATCAAAAGCGGCACTTATATCGTCTGTATCCAGCACGGCTTTTTCGTTGGCCATACAGGTGATACACCAATCAGCAGTGAAATCGATAAAGACAGCACGGCCATCCGCACGTAATGAATCAACCAGTTCAGGGCTATAAGGCTGCCAGCGAGATACTTCCTGGCTGTCCTTGAATTGGTTCCAGGGGATATAAAAAGCAGTAAGAAAGCTCAGCAAAATCAGCAAGCGTTTCAAGTGTAGTTTCCAGTTACTGGTGTATTGCGTGGTCAACCAACAAGCGAAGGCTATGAAGACGCCGCCCATTACCAAGGCTGCCATACCAGTAGTACTGGTTTGACGGCCGTAAACCCAAACCAGCCAAACCACTGCTATGTAGATGGGGAAGGCCAGGAATTCTTTCAGGGTTTCCATCCATTGGCCGGGTTGCGGCAAACGATTGGCTAATGCAGGTATGTAGCACAGCAAGAGTAGGGGAAATGCCATGCCAAATCCCAATGCGATGAATACCAGTAGGCCAATATGGAAGGGTTGGGATAAGGCAAAGCCCAATGCTGTTCCCATGAAGGGAGCCGTGCAGGGGCTGGCAACAACAGCTGCCAATACACCGGTAAAGAAAGAGCCTTGATAACCGGACTTGGTCGTAAGCCCTTGCCCAACACCCATCAGGCTGCCGCCTATATTCAGTAAACCTGAAAGGCTTAAGCCTATGATGAAAAACAAGTAAGCCAGCGTAGCAACAAGCCCTGGAGATTGGAGTTGGAATCCCCAGCCCACTTGTTTGCCGCCTTCGCGCACCAGCAGAATCAACGCTGCGAAAGCAACAAATGACACGACAATTCCCATGGTATACACCCATCCATGCGCCACCAGATGTTGTCGGTCAGAACCGGCAAGATGCATAACCTTTAGGGATAAAACGGGGAATACACAGGGCATGAGATTCAAAATAATGCCGCCTAAAAATGCAAAGAGTATGGCTTGCCACAAAAATCCGGATGAGTATTCAGTTGTGTCTGCTGGCGGATTGGTTTGTGATGTTTGTTTGCTGGCAGGAATATCCGGCGACTGGATTTGCTCGGGGGTGGCAACGGCAACAGTTTGTTTTTTGGCATCAACCCACAAATTCAATTTTTGTGGTGGATAACAAAGCCCCGCTTCCGCGCAGCCCTGATATTCCACTTTCAATGCGAAAGGATTGGTTTTATCTGACAGGTCAATGGTTGCTGTGATCTCATGGTAATGAACGGAAGTCTCCCTGCCAAAAATTTCGTCGAATTTCATCTTTCCCTGAGGGTATTGGGCAGTCAGCGGGGTTTTATCCAGCAGCAGGAATTTGAATCTTTCTTCGTAAAGGTAATAACCTTCGGCGATAGTCCAGTGAAGTAAAAGCTGCTGGTTGAGTATTTGGTAATCAAGCACATAAGCCTGATCTACGGGCAGGAAATCATCATTGATCACAACAACTTTTGATGCGCTGTTGCTATTAGGGCTGGAAAATAATGCATCAGCAAGGCTGATATTCCAACTTGTGCCCAGAGCTAAAAAACAAATCAATTGTAAAAAAAAAGATTTCATAGGTATCTCTAAAAGACTATTAACTGAAAATTACAGTAAGATGGCCCCCAACTGCGAGCTGTGATTCTACCTTGTTACTGCTTGCCTCGACCTTAATTCAAGCTTAACCCTGTCACAGAATAGCAAATTCCATCAGAGGTTAAGCTGGTTTGTTGTGAGAAATGTTTGTTATGTCCTGTTCTTTTTATTCCTTTCGCATCCTGGCTGTATTGGTCGTTTTGTTGTCTGTACAAGCCTGTCAAATTAAAAAAGAAATAAAAGAAATTCCCAAACCTGTCGAAAAACCGGTTCCGGTTGTTACCAAACCGGTTGAGCCGCCTATGTCCATGGCCGTGAGATTATTAATTCTGAATGGTGAATACACCTTGGCACATGATCAATTGTTAACACCAATAAACGATAATGCATTTGATTATTTTCGTGCAGCATTAAAATTGGATCCGAATAATCAACGGGCAAAAGGCGGGCTGCAAGGAATAGTCATGCGCTATGTTGATTTTGCACGTCAAGCGGCTGCACGCGGTAATTATTCTGTAGCGACTAGCATGTTAAACAATGCCCGTATCGTTGATCCGGAAAATTTATTAATTAAAGAAGTATCTGCTGCTTTGAGCGAACAAATTAAATCTGCACCGCCCGTTGAATCCTATAAAGGTGGTAGCAACGAATTTTTGCTGAATGTTGCTTTGCTGGGAAAAGATGATCCAGAAATTTTATCCAGACTTGCTGAAATAGTTCACAAATTAAAGGCAACCAATTCATTGGCATTGATTATCGCCAGAACCGATAACGAGGGTCGATGGATTTATCAAAAAATGCGTGAAGCTGTGCCGGGTTACAGAGTGAGAGGTGATATCAAAATAGGTTCACCTCCAAGAGTGATACTGGAACCAATTGTGCAGTGATATGCAGATGTTTTTTGTTATTAGGTTTTAATATTCAATACTGTGTCATAAATTCGTCATCTTAAAACTCTAGAGTGCCGCCGCAATTCCAATCAGCGAGCACTCTGCATGTCACCCAAACACTCTCATTTTAATGTTGCATTAGTTGATAAAATCTGGAATTTAAAACGGATTTGTGAATCCGAACTAAAAGTGCACATCCCGCTGAATATGGTTTTAAAGGATGATGAATATCGGGCGGAGCTTCTGGAAAAAGCTTTGCAAGTCAATCATGCGCCACTGACGCAATTGGTTTGGGAGATCCGGCAGATGGAAGACATTCTGATTGCTGCGAATACCCCTGATGACAGTTTGCACATTAAAAGAAAATCCCGTTATCGCATTCGCTTGAATTATTTATCGGCATTCTCGTTGAGTATACTGATTTTTTTGATGGGATATCTGTTACGTTCCTTTTTACCACTGGAAGCGGGTTCGGTATTTGTATTGGAAGCTGTTGCCAGTGCAGATATCAAGCCTGCACTGATCCAGAAAAAAACATCCGCATCCAATACAATTATTGAATCGGACAAACCTTTATTTCGATTGCACGGTTCCAATACGCTGGGTGAAAAGTTGACGCCGAGATTGGTTGAGGCCTATTTGATGGCAAAAGGTGCTTCGCAAATCAAAATCAAAGAAGGTGCCAATGCAGGTGAAAAAATTATTTCCGGATTAATCGGCGATAAAATTGAGTTTGTTGAAATTCATGCACATGGCTCGGGTACTGCATTCACTGATTTATCTGCCCGGAAAACCGATATAGGCATGTCGTCCCGACGAATAAAAGAGCAAGAGCGAGAATTGCTGCTGCCGCAGTACGGTGACCTGCAATTGCCGGAAAATGAATTGGTGGTAGGTTTGGATGGGTTGGCGATTATTACGCATTCAGGAAACCCCATACCATCATTAAGTCTTTCTCAGGTTGTGAAAATATTTTCCGGTGAAATTACCAATTGGAGTGAATTGGGTTGGAAAAATTTACCTATAAATCTTTATGCACGCGATGATAAATCCGGTACTTGGGATAGTTTTAAGTCTCTGGTACTGGAGCCTGCCAAAGCGCAACTTATGACAACGGCAAAACGTTATGAATCCAGTTCATCATTGTCAGATGATGTTGCAAAAGATCCTGGTGCAATAGGTTTTATTGGTTTGCCTTATGTACGGCGCTCAAAATTAATTCCTGTTTCGGCAACTAAAAATTCTTTGGCAATATTACCCAATCATTTTACCGTGGGAACAGAAGATTATTTATTGTCGCGTCGTTTATATTTTTATTCATCGCAATTGACGTTAAATACAGAAGCAAATGATTTTTTAAAGTTTGTTGCAACAGAGCGCGCTCAATCCATAGTCGAAGATGTTGGTTTTGTTTCACATAACATTAAATTGGGTGAACCTTTTGATCCGCAATTTTATCCTGAGGCAATGCAACAGCTAATTGCGCAATCACAGAGATTATCACTGAATTTTCGATTCAAAGACGGCAGTGACCAGTTGGATAACAAAGCCATGCAGGATTTGGATAGGCTCACACGCTATGTCGAACAAAATTCACCTATGCGCGTGCAATTATTTGGATTTTCTGACAGTGAAGGTGATGAAAAAGCCAATATTGAGTTGTCAGAACGGCGCGCCGCAGTAGTGGAAGATCTTTTGGTTTCCCGTGGGATTTTTCCACTGGTTGCCAAAGGTATGGGATCCGTTGCGCCACTCGCCAGCAGTAAAACAGAGGAGGGGAGGCGAATGAATCGTCGGGTTGAAGTTTGGTTGTTGTAACTTTAACCTTGTTTATCAATACAGCGCCTTAGAAATATGCTTTCAATTTAACTGATGCACGGTTTTCGGAGTAATCCGCTGGCGCAAAATTGGAATCATATTTTCCATTTTCTATTTTGGTTTCTATTGAAATACTCTGTGTCAGATAGAAGTCCCAGTTGATGTCTATGATTTGGCCTGTGTCATAACGTTCGGCGTTAATTTCTTCTGTAATGCCAGAATAATTGCGTTCAAGTTGACGCCAACTCAATTGTACTTTTTGTTCCTTTTTTCCCAACATAAATTTGTGTGATATTTTTGCGCTGTATTGGCTGGCTGTGTAGTCAAACGAATTTGTGCGAGCGTCTTCTTTGTCAGTGCCAAGGCTGGCAGCTACAAATGTTTTGCCATGGTTAAAAAATATAAATGCATCACTTGAGAAACCCAGATTGTGAGCGTCACGTTCTTTGGCAGAATTAAAACTTTTATCCTGAAGGTTTGTTGCTGCACGTAAATACAAAAAGTCATTGATTAATTTTGATGCATAAAAGTTGGTTTGATTTAACACCAGAAGTGAATCTTTATCTAATATGGCATCGGCATAGTGATGGCTGATGCCTATCGTCATGACATCAAAATCATAATTGGCATCAGCATTAACTTGATGAATGGCTAAATTAAAGTTTTTGTTGGTTCGATAATTTTTACTGTTATAAGAATAACCACCGGAAAGTGATAGCTTATCGAAATGCTTGCTGCTCACATCTAGTTTGAGGCCCAATAACGCTGCCATATCACTTTCTTTAGACTGTTGGTCCAATTCTGTAACGTTCAGGTTGCTATCCTGTTCAATGCCTGTGCTGGCTTCAATATTGACTGCAGCGGCTGTGTATTGTGATTGTAAAAAAATACCTATAGTGAGAGCCGATAATGTAAATGGAAAAGTTTTCATATTGAATTCTCGCTAAAGTGTTTGAGAAAAGCTGGCGCTGTAGCGCCAGCTGATTTCATTAGAGGCCAAGCCCCAGATTTTGAGTCACTGTATTAGTGACAGAGTTTTGTACGGAAGTGGTAATGGCGTTATTGATTTCTTGCGCTACAGCGGAGTTAACCTGGTTAGATATTTCCTGATTCAGTGCCGCATTAGTCGTTGACTCGACTGAGTCGGTTATGCTGAGTTTGCTTACAGTATTTACCGCTGCTTCAGTATTGGCTTGTAGATCCTGCAAATTGTTGCCAGTAGTTTCCAATGTATTTTTTACATGAGAAGTCGCATCGTTAGCAGTGGTTTTAACAAAGTCAGTTTGTGATTTAATTGCATTTTTTCCTGTTGCTGTTGCTTCTGTAGAAAGAGTCGCCGCACTTTCAATACCGGTATTCAAGGCGTTCACACTTTGCACCAGTTTTCCATCGATAGCTTGCGTAACTTTTACAGAACTATCAGCCGTTTGTTCGGTTGAAATTTGATTGTTATCGGATTCCGTTGAGTTGTTTTCGGTTTCCTCTGAATTAGTATCGCTGGCAGATGGCATCATGGGTTTTGCTAAACTTAAATTGGTTTGGTGTTGACTGTTGTTTTGAGCTTGCAGAGAAGTTGCAACCGATCCTGATTCAGATTTTATTTGATAGTTGGTTTGGGTGTTTGCAGAAGTGCGGGACTCGACTTGGCTATCAGATACTGTTCCGCTGACAGACAGGTCTGCAGCAAAAGCCATGCTGGACATCAAAGAAAGAGTTGCTGATAACAAAGTGGTTTTGGTGATTAATCTGGTCATGATAGTGATCCTCTGGATAAATTAAAAAAGTAAGTGATAAAAATTTAATCAATGTATCGCTTGCAAGAACCACCCGATTGGTTTTCTCGATGTGGTTTCCCGGTTAACGAATAAGGATGAGGTTTTATTCCCTGACTTCTAAAAATATTTAAAAAAGTCTATTGGTGGGGGCGTGACTAAGACAGGTAGTTTTGAGGAACGGAAAATTTTGCAGGGTTTTTTAAATGTGGGTAGAGTTGCGTAACTGATTTCGGGGCGCGATAAATAGCTTGATCGGGTGCAATGATCTGATCGATTCGACTTAAGGATCTCATTATGGTTTCAGCTTGAGACGCAAACTATTTATTGTTTCTCGTGCTTCATAGCTTGCAGTGTCGCCAGTGGTGGTATTGATTCTGGTTGGACGCACACCTTTACCGAAATTGATCCCGATTATTACGTAGGTGTTAGCGTTGTTGTTTTGATGGGTTTCGCGTTGTGTAACAATGAACCAGTCATAACCTTGTTCACTAGTGAGTTCTGCAGCGCGCAGCAGTGCGAAATCTTCAGCTCTTTTTCGGTCATTCCCTCGTACTTTATATTGAATAAGGTAGTGTGTTTGGTTGAGTTTTTCTTCTGTGTAACCATATCCGGAGCCTGTTGCTTCTTTATACCGGGAATGACTGGCGCAGCTACTTAATGCCAGTACAAGCAACATTAGTAATGTTGTTTTCGTCATATTCAATTTATTTAGACCAATGTTTGTTAATAACAGCTGCTTCTGCCTGTGCATCAAAATAGTCACCGACAGCCATTTCGTCTATCAATTCGTTCAATGCAGAATCGCCTGTTGCTGTTTGGTAGCTAGAGGTTTCTTGTGTTTTATCCAGTTTGATGCTCGCTATTAATTGCCATTCATTATTTTGTCGGCATGCAATATTTGCGCTCGCCGCTTCTGTATTATTTAAATCAAACTGACGACAGTAATGACCATTTTTATCAGTAAAGGTCAGCCGAGGTTTGATACGTGTATCGTCAATGATTTTTTCTACACCGCTGGCTTGCGTTTCCAATACCTGAGCAATATTTTGCCAATCAGTGCTGGTGTTCATTTGCATCACACCAAAACCAATTACCAGCACTACACTGGCAGCTATAGATGTATATTGTACAAAGTTGGATCGAATTTTTTTCCATAAGGGGAATTTAATAATATTTGCGTTTTGTAATGTTTCTGGTTGTCGCGTTTCTTCTGCCAGAGTTTCTTTTGACAATAGTTGTGTAATGGAGAGCGGCAGCACCTGTGCGTCAATGGTTGAATAAGCTTTGACAACCAATTCATCCACTATGGCCAATTCCGCCAAACGATTTGAAAGATTCTCGTCTTCAATTAATTGCTCACGAATGAGTTCCATTTCTGTTTCGGGTAATTCAGCATCAAGAAAAGCCGAGAGTTGTTCATCAGTAATGTTCATAAGCTGATCTCCGTCGCAGACGAATTTAAAAATTGACTCAAGGCAATACGTGCGCGAGCAAGGCGACTCATCACTGTGCCTATGGGAATGCCAAGTGTTTCGGCGACTTCTTTATAAGACATACCCTGCATGGCAATCAGCGCAAGAATCGAGCGTTGGTCATCAGGCAGTTTTTCCATGGCAGTGTTGACTTGTTTAAGTGCGATCTCGTTGTAAATACGATTGGCACCGTCTTCGATTGGTTCTTCCAGTTCAGGTAGTTGCGCGGCATTATGGCGGATTTTACGAGCCCGATACTCGTCAATCCAAATATTACGGCATACGCGAAATGCCCATTTGATCAGCTCTACATTTTCCGGCATTTCGCGGCTAAGCAGGCGTTCAACAGTGTTTTGCAGCAGATCATCAGCATCGGCACGGGCACCCGTCAATGAATAAGCAAAGCGGCGCAGGGCGGGTAAGAGTTGGGTCAGTTCTTCTTTCATAATCTCGGTTCGCAATTTTAGCCAGACTAATCAGATAACGGTTCAGATAAAAATTTATTCCATCACAGGGAATTTTTGTTCAGCTCAATCGTTTTATGATAAATAACCGGAAAAGATTCAGGTACTTTCTATGATGTCCAGATTCAGGCGACGAATACTCATTATTCTGCTGGTGTGTTACGCCCTGCCGATTCATGCCCAGCTTGATACCCGGCAGACATTGAGCAATATCAACAAGGTAAAACAACAGCTTAAGACGAATGTTGAGAAGATTAAACCTAAAGTCGAACTAAAAAAAATTAAACCTGATTTCTTGATTAGTACAACAGACCAACTTTTGAATCCTTTACTAAAACTGCCACAAGACTTACCCGTACTCAATCGAAATGGGCAGGTAGCACTGGTAGAAGTGGAAGTTGAAAATGGTTGGCGTGCCATACAACAGGAATGGCTGATTATCCTTGATGACACAGAGTTAGCCAGTTTACAAAATTTGCCAGTAAAAATTGTCGAGCAAACTTTTTTGGTAGAGTTGGAGATGACGTTGGTGCGTTTTCGGGCTCCACCGGAATTGGATTCCCTGGAAGCTTTAACAAAACGCTTGCCTGAAAATATGGCAAAACGGCTTGATCGCAATCATGTTTATAGTCCGCAAACCGCTTCAGCCAATATTCCTGCTGCTGATATTCAGGGTAAGACAGTTTGCCATCACCCGGTAAAAATTGGCATGATCGATACTGCCATTCAACTGGGTCATCCTGCTTTTTCTGCTTCTGTTATCAATCAGAAAATCATCACAAAAAATTTTCTGGAAGAAACCCTGCCCGAACCTGAAGCTCATGGAACTGCCGTTGCGGGTTTACTGGTTGGTAAAGGCGATGAACTTATTCCCTTTACTCCTGATGCTTCGCTTTATGCGGCCTCGGTATTTTATACGCGGAATGACTATGCCCAAGGTGCAACTATGATGAGTTTAGTGCGCGCACTTAACTGGTTGATGATGGAAAAGGTCAGTGTAGTTAATATGAGTTTAACTGGGCCCGATAATCAGATACTTGCGAAAGCCATCAGCAAAACCTTAAGCCAGGGAACCGCAGTAGTGGCGGCAGTTGGTAATGAAGGCCCTGCAGTAAGGGTCATGTATCCGGCGGCTTATCCGGGAGTGATTGCAGCAACAGCAGTGGATTCCAATCAGAAAATTTATCGCTGGGCTAATCGTGGACCTCAGGTTTATTTTTCTGCGCCGGGAGTTTCGGTGTTAACTGCGCGCAGTGATGGTAAATACGGCCACGAGAGCGGCACTTCTATGGCCGCACCTGTCATTTCAGCTTACGTCGCCTGTGAATTGGTGAGTAAGGATCTCAAGGATGCATTGGTTAATTTGCAAACTCGCGCATTGGATTTGGGTAAGCCAGGGCGCGATCCGGTTTTTGGTTTTGGACTTTTGTCAGGGCAATGATCTTTCTGCAAGATTGTTCGCAATATCATTTACTGTAAAATCGCTCACCCAACTTAATTGCTTCTATTCCCCAATTCACTCAAGGAATTCATATGGCCGGTTCCAGTTTGTTTGCATTAATTGATGACATAGCAACGCTGCTTGATGACGTGGCGATACTCACCAAAGTCGCTGCCAAAAAAACTGCCGGTGTTCTGGGTGATGATCTGGCGCTTAATGCGCAACAGGTTTCCGGTGTTCATGCCGAGCGTGAATTGCCTGTGGTTTGGGCAGTCGCCAAGGGATCTTTTGTCAATAAAGTGATTCTGGTTCCCTTAGCTTTATTACTGAGCTTATTTG
>CBFGPN010000071.1:0-17502 GCA_965650675.1 uncultured Cellvibrio sp. | reverse complement strand
TGACCAAACTTAAACTGTTGCGTGCTATCTGGTGTAAATCACGAATGTGTTCTTTGGCTTCAGCATTTTTTTCTTGCAATAAGAGTTTTTCTGCCAGTTCTGCTTTCAGCGCGATGCTTGATAGTGTGTGCCCCAGAATATCATGCAGATCCCGCGCAATTCTTTCGCGCTCGGCAATCACCGCAAGTTGCTGGATTTCCTGACTGCTTTTGAGACTTTGGATTCTGTTTTCTTCACGGAATTTTTCCATGTAACCCACAATACTGGTGGTTACCAAACCCATCAGTGCTGGTAGTCCGAAAAATTGAAAGGGATAGTTGTCGTATAAATAAAATTGGAACAATAAAATGATCGTCACATAACCACAGAGAAGAATGAGCAGGGTGCGTGTGGAATAGGTGAATCCAATCAGTACACCCAAAAATGAAAAGAAGGTGCTGGAGCCAACAGTGAGCGGGGAGATGCTAACGGCAATCAGGGTAATCAGGCTAATCGGAATCCAACCCTTGGAGCGGGGTATTTTGAATGCCCACATGTAGAGAGCGATGAATGTAACGTAGGCCAGCAATTGGATTGCAATTTCCAACGGGGAATATTGCACGTAGTACATGGGTATAAAGTAATAAACACTGAAGACCAACCAGACCCAGCTGCGGGATCTATAGGGGTCAACACATTTTGCGGGAGTCTTTAAATCGTGCATGGCTCGGTGTCAGACGTAATCAAGGTGATGCCAACATACCCCTAACCCCGATCTTTTCACAATTCACAAAAGTAATTTCTTTAATCCATTTGTCTTATGGTATATTTGACTAGCTGCTATGCAGTGTGTAGATCACATAGTTCTCCCTGACTTCGGGCGCCTGACCAGCGCCCTTTTTTATGTCGGATTGATTATAAATTGATCTGGAAATTGACAAATAATTCGCGACCAACATAGTCGTAACCGCTGTACAGGGGGGAGTTTCCGACACGTTGGAAAATCGAGGATGTCGCTGAAATTTCCGGAGGTGTTTCGTTGGTCAAATTGCGTACACCGAAGGTTGTTTTCCAGCTATCAGTCTGATAACTCAGGGAAATTCGGTGTTCAAAATAATCGGGTACGTCCAGATCGCGAATACTGGTTTCAGGATTTTCATTCACTTCTTTATAGCCGCTCATGCTGCTGATCCATTCAACCCCATAACTAAGTTTCCAGTTATCCAACTTATAACCAATACCGGCTGTGGCTCCATACTTGGGTTTATTCAAACTGCCATTAAGTTCTTTCAGGGGATCACCTTCAAAGAGCTGCTGTTCTTGTGCGTAGTAACGAGTCAGGGTGAGATCCGTCAGGAAGGTTCCAATAGGCAGCTCCTGATCGAATGCTAAATCAATGTCTATGCCGCGTGAAATATCAGTTGAGATATTGGTATAAGCATTTTTGACAGTCAGTCGCCTGGTGACGGGATCGCGGGAAACCAGACGGCAATAACCGCCATCGGTTTGAAAATCCCGATCATCATAACAACGAGGCAAGATTTGAGTTGTGCCTGCTTTATCAACCCCATTTGATATTTCAATATCAAAATAATCAACTGTCAGAACCATATTGGTCGAGTCACTAATTTCAGGATCCAATATGATCCCGTAAGTGAAGTTTTTAGAGGTTTCTGCAATTAATCCTGTTTCTGCTCCACCTTGGCTCAATACGCGAATTGTGCTGGTTGCAGAAAAACCAGGCAACAAACCTTCGGAGCTACAGTTAGCTACCCGGAATTCGTTCGGATGTACACCGTAATTGTTGCATGGGTCATTAGCGGCGGCTGAAAAACTACTGGTTGTTCCTTGGAATTGTTCAAAAAGTGCTGGTGCACGGAATGAAGTTCCCTGGGACGCTCGAAATGAAATCCAATTATTGGGGGCGTAGATAAAACCTAATTTGTAAGTTTCATCTGACCCATAAGAATCATAATTGGTATAACGAAGCGATGTGTTGACGGAAAGTTTTTCGGCAAAGGGGCGGTCACTCAAAATCGGTAATTCGATTTCAGTGTAAACTTCAGAGACATTATCTTTCCCCGCAGTGATGACAGCACTGGAACCATCTACATTACCTCGAATGCTATTTTCATCAGGAATATCGTTGATTTGAGATCTACGATGCTCTAGGCCAAACGCTGCTTGAACTTCACCAGCAGGTAAAGTAAACAAGGGACCTTTTGCAATCAAACTATGCACAGCTTCATAAAATTTGGTTTCTCCTTCAGTATTTTGAAAAATGTAATCTCTAAAGTCTTGTGGCAAGTTACCACCAACAGTTTCGGCTGTAAGCCTTGGATAAGGGATGCATTTTTCAGCGGGACGGGTGAGGTTGATATTACAAGTCAATCCATCACGTACCAATGAAGGGCCAACATAGGATGTGGCGGTTACGGCATTGCTGGCATAGGTTAGCTTGTCGATCAAAAACGCATAGGATTGATATGTGGCTTTGGATTTTGAATAACTCAAATAGGCATCGTATTGCCAGTCAGGTAAAAAAGCCAGATCGCCTCTGATACCTATTGTGGGTTTGTAAAAGTCAACTTCTTGTGAACTGGAATCAGCGCCAAAACCAATAAAGGCTCTTACGCCAACCCTTACACCTTCGGTAGTTGGTTGTGCTGCACTGAAATTACCAAATGCCAGATTGGATGGTATGAGAGGGCTGCCTCGCCGGTAGTCCAATGTCAACTGACGATAAACTGTTTGGCTCGATTGGCGTTTGGATGCCAGCATTTCGGCGTAGACTTCCGCATCACCCAGGTCGTATCGACCTTCCAGAAAACCAACGTAGTTTTTTACGGGTGATATCAGACTCCTCTTCAGCATATCCTCATCAAAGGTATCACGGACATTGGTGTTATTGGAGAATCCGCCCACACCTTCGTAACCAATCAGTCCAGTGGTGATGCTCGCATTTGGGCGAAACCGGTCAAACTGTGTACCTGTTGAACCCAGTGCTCCCACTACTGGTGATGTGAGTCCAAGGGATGCATAGTTGGTTGAATTAATTTCCTGAGTACCTATGGTATTGATGGTGAGGCCATTGGAGCCTGTACCTGTAATGGGGTAACACTTGGGCTTGCCGGTTTCGGGATCGATGAAATCCAGTGATGCACCGGTTGTCGGATTGCGCAGCATGTGCATATTGCAAAGAGTCCAGTCACGATCGGCCAGCGTCAGGTTTTTGCGCTCATAAAAATCGAATGATCCTGATAATTGGAAGCTCTCTTCTTTTACTCCGCCGGAGAGAGAAAATCTGGCCTGCTCACCTGCACCTTCTGTCGGATCGTTGAATTCGCCCTCCAGGGTCACACCGTTAAAGTCTTTTTTTGTCACTACATTAATGACACCGCTTACGGCATCTGATCCATAAATTGATGATGCGCCATCACGCAAAATTTCTATACGGTCAATAATGCCGCTGGGTAATACGTTTAAATCAGCCGATCCCACTGCGCCACGTGTACCTGACGGGGAAACACGCCGTCCGTTGATCAAAACCAGAGTACGGGTTGCACCCAAACCACGCAACGAAACAGTATTTGCACCAGGGCCGCCCTCTGTGGAAAAGCCCGCATAAGCATTGTTTATTTGTTCTGCGCCAGCTGTCACCCCTATTCCCTGTAACAAATCTGTGGTGGAGTTCAGCCCGGCTGCGGTAGCCGTTTCACGGTCGATAAGCTTTGTCGGGAAAATAGTTTTCAGATTGGTTTGAGGAAGCAGTGAGCCAACAATCACCAACTCCTCCACATCTTTGTCGGCTTTTTCTTCAGCATCATCCTGCGCAAACGCAGTAGGCGCACAAAAAAGCCCACAAGCTCCCAGCGCAAGCGCAAGTTTTGTACGGATGAATAACCCCGGTTTTGTATGGGTTGGCATAAGTAACTCCTTGTGTAGATTATTTGTTTGAGTGTGTAAGTGATGTGCTGGAATGCTTCAGCGGAAATTTGTATTTATTAGTAAGTAAATTCTCTGCCTGAGAAAAATGTTCCTTTTGTGCAAGGGTGCAATTAGAAAGGAAAAACAAACAAGCGAATAGATATTTCTGCGCCAATCGGGTTTTTATTTTTGGTTGTAAAAAATAGCCAGAATAAAAATAGACTCAATGCAGACAACAATACATTCCTGATTGGAAAGGGTGTCTGCGTCGTTTTTAGCATGATTGCATGGTTGTCATAATTTACAAAGGGCGCGTTACGCACCCTTTGTTGTATTTAAAACTCAACCGCGAAGTTTACAAAGAGTTCTCTGCCAACATAATCGTATCCGCTGTACAGAGAGGAGTTTCCAACACGATTTTCGAATCCGGTTGATATTGCCGGTGGAATTTCGTTAGTTAAATTGCGAACCCCCACGGTCGTTTTCCAGCCATCACCCATATAGCGAACCGACATTCTGTGTTCAAAATAGCTGGGCACGGAAAGATCAAATTCTTTTGGGTCTGCTTCATAAAATTCATTGCTATCCATACTCGATATCCATTCGAGTCCGTAGCTGACTCTCCAATCTGAAAACGTGTAGGAAAGTGTCAGGCTGGCTCCCATATCCGGATTGTCGATAGTGCCATTATTCTCTTGCAGTGGGTCATCCTTAAAAAGTTTTTCCGCTTGGGAGTTGTACCGGGTCACTATCAAGTCCATAAAAATATAGCCGGGTCCAAAGTCCTGCTGAATCGTCAAGCTGGCTTCTACCCCTCGGGATATTTGGGTTGCAAGATTGGTGAAAGCGTTTGATACAAACAACTGCGAGGTGACCGGGTCGCGACTAACGAGTCGGCAAAACCCTGTGTCATTACTGAAGTCCAGAGAGGTATAACATCTTTCAAGAATGTTTGAATATCCAGCCTTTGAAACTCCATCAGTGATTTCAATATCAAAATAATCTACCGCAAGACTCAGCTGGGTCGAATCACTGATTTCGGGTTCCAATACAATACCGTAGGTAAGATTGTCCGAAGTTTCAGCAAATAATCCCGTTTCACCTCCGCCCAGGCTGAAAACGGTAATTCCACGGTTTGCCTGGAATTGAGGTTGGCCCGGTAACTCTGCTGTGCAGTTGGCAACCAAATTCGGATTGTTTTTGTTTCCGTATTCATTACAAGGATCATTGGTAGCGGATTGAAACCCGGTGGTGGAGCCTTGGAATTGTTCCGACAAGGCGGGTGCCCGGAAGGAGGTTCCCTGGGTGCCTCGAAAAGAAATCCATTGAACGGGCGAGTAAATAATTCCAGCTTTGTAAGTGGTATCAGAACCGTAAGAATCATATTCGGTATAGCGAACCGAAGTATTAATATTCAGTTTTTCTGCAAAAGCTATATCAGCCAGTACAGGAACTTGTAATTCACCGTAAACTTCCGTTACCTCATCTTTTCCTGCTGTTATGGCACTGCTGGTAAAATTGTATAAATTTCCATTAATACTATTAGCGTCTGGAATATCGTTAATTTTTTGTTTTCTGTGCTCAAGACCCAGTGCAGTTTGAACTTGCCCCGCCGGTAAAGTGAGAACCGGGCCGTCCAATATAACGCTGTAGACGGCTTCATAGAATTTGGTTGATCCGACTACGTCGCGAAAAATATATTCTCTAAAATCCTCAGGTAAATCACCACCGATAACGTCAGCGGTCAACATTGGAAATGGGATACATTTTTCATTGCTATTGGTAAGGTTGATATTACAAGTTAATCCATTCCGTACGAGATTTGGATTAACATTTGGTGTAGCGGTGACGACATTGCTGGCGTTGGTTATTTTATCTATCAGGAATGATTCGATTGAATATTCGCCCTTACTTTTTGCATAACTAAAATAAGCGTCGTAACGCCATTCTGGAATAAATTCCAGATCGCCCTTGATGCCAATCGTCGGTTTGTAGTAATCAATATTTTGCTCGCTGTGATCATTTCCAAAGCCGATAAATGCTCTGACACCAACTCGTGATCCCTCACTGGTTCCCTGATCGGCTCCAAAATTTCCGAACGCTAAATTCGAGGGAATGACAGGGCTACCGCGACGATAATCCAAACTAAGTTGGCGATAGCCGGTTTGGGATGATTCCCGTCGTGATGCCAGGAATTCTGCGTAGAGTTTTGCGTCGCCCAATGCGTTTAATTTGTAAGTGCTTTGAACGAAGCCGTTATAATTTGTGGTGGGTGAAATCAAATTTTCACGAAGCATATCGTATTCAAATGTATCGCGAACATTGATGTTGTTAGAGCCTCCACCAACACCCTCAAAGCCAACAAGTCCGGTCGTAATATCGGCATTAGGTCTGAATCGATTAAAAGTAGTTCCGCTGGATCCTGGTGCGCCGACAACCGGAGATGTGAGTCCGAGCGTCAGATAATTAGTTGCCGTAATCGATTGGGTCCCAATGGTATTGATGGTGACGCCGTTCGAGCCAGTGCCTGAGATGGTGTAGCATTTGGATTTACCGGTTACCGGGTCGATAAAATCAGCGGACTCTCCAGTGTCAGGATCGCGGAATAAATCCTGATTGCATCGAGTCCAGTCACGGTGCTGCAGATTAAGTTCTTTTCGCTCGTAAATTTCAAATGAACCCGAAATAGAGAAATCTTCTTCTGACATACCGCCCGAAATAGATAACCTGGTTTGCTCACCTTCGCCTTCAGTTGGATCGTTGAAATCTCCTTCAATAGTGAATCCATCGAGATCGTTTCGGGTTACGACATTGATGACCCCACTGATGGCGTCTGATCCATAAATCGACGATGCGCCATCTTTGAGTACTTCAATTCGATCTACCAATGCATTGGGTAGAACATTAAGGTCTGAAGAAACAAGTTCACCGCGAGTACCGCCAGGGGCTAATCTGCGACCATTAATGAGCACCAATGTGCGAGATGCACCCAAACCGCGCAATGAAATAGTATTTGCTCCGGGGCCGCCGGCTGTCACGTAGCCGCCAAAGGCGTTGTTAATTTGCGCACCGCCCCCTGTTACTCCGACTCCCTGTAGCAAATCTGCAGGTGTGTTTAAACCCGATTCAGAAATGAGTTCGCGGCTGTAGGTTTTAACTGGAGAAATGGTTTTGTAATCAGTTTGACGAATAAGTGATCCGACAACTACTAATTCCTCGACGTCTTCCTTGAGTTCTTCAGCAATCGCACAGGGTAAATTAAAACAAAAACTTAATACTCCTGTTGTAATAACCAGTTTATTTTTGCGGAGCCAGGTGGGTGGATTGATATTAATTGACTTCATGGAAACTCCTACACTTTGTTCGATCAAATAGTCAGCTGTGTTTTCCATAGTCTTTCAGGTATCGGCTTCCCTGATGGCTGTGCTTATTTTGACAAGCAAATTCTCTGCCTAAGAAAAATATTATTTTTATGAACTGGTGTAGAGTGAAATTTAGAAAAGAAAAATAAACAAACGAATGGATATTTTTGCGTCAATACTGTTTTTTTGCTGGTTGATAAAAAATCAATTGGAGACTTATGCAAAATATTCCGGATGCTGTTTCGGGATTAATTCCAAAATCGCGAAAACTTCCTGTAAGTGGACACTCATCGCAGCAGCGGCTTTATCGGGGGAGCCGGATTTGATGGCTTTGATTATAGCGGTGTGTTGATTCAGTATGCGTTTGTATTGGCCGCTGATGTGCAAACTTAAATTTCGAACCCTGTCCATGTGCGCTTTTTCGGCTTCGATTAATTCGGCAGTGCGGAAATGGTTGGTTAATATGGCAAGTGATTGGTGAAAATCGTCATCGAGATTTTGAAATGCCAGCGAGTCATCATCGGCTGCTGCTATTTTTTGATCATCAATAATTTTTTCGCATTTGCTGACAACCTGATCGCGCAACTCCTGTTCGGCTCCTGCCAAATGGCTCACTACAGCAATTTCCAGTGCTTCGCGAATAAATTGTGCTTCGTATATTTTGCTCATGCAGAGTTTGGTTACATAGGTGCCGCGCTGGGGGAGCACTTCAACGAATCCCCGGTTGGATAATTTGATCAGGGCTTCGCGCACCGGAGTTCGGCTTACACCAAATTGCTGTGCCAGAGCGGTTTCGGAAATCAGTTGGCCGGGTTGTAATTCCATGCTGACAATGGAATCGCGAACGAAGCCGAAAATTTGACTGGCAGCAGGGCGGTCAAAAGATAATTCCTTGCCTTCAATTTTTAAAGCGATAGTCGAGGGTTTGGTCACGTGTATTCCTTGGGAGAAGCTCCGCTCAAGTTCTTTCAATGCATGGTTGTAGCTTGTGGCTGCGGCTATAGTATCGTAAATTTTTATCAGGTTTAACTTTTGTGTGTGATGCATTCAATCAGTTGTGTTAAGTACAGTAATGGCGCATTGTTTTGCCTACTTGAAGAAATACAAAGAAAAAACCCGCTTTTTAGGCGGGCTGAAAGGGTGGAGCTCTGACATTAGAATGAAGCGCGTAAACCCAAAGTGATAATCATACCCGGGTCATAGTAAGTGAAGGTTGCTGAGTCGTACTCAAAAGTAGTTCTCAGTGGCTCACCGGTTAAGTTGGAAATATTCAAGCTGATTTGTGGCTCTCCCATCATTTTTTCAAAGCCATAACTGGCAGAAAGATCCAGCTGTCCACGAGCATCGGCTTTCAATTGCGCAAATGGAATGCCATTTTGACCTGGGCCAGAAATATATTGCTCATCATTCCAGACATAAGTTAAGCGTAATGAAGCGCCATAATTTTCCCAGTAAGTGGTGATGTTATACGTTTCAGGTGATACACCTATCGCTTGAGCGGGTGCTCCTGTGCCTTCACCTCTTTGGTAGATCTTGGTGTAGTTGGCATTGAAGCCCAAACCCTGGAATACCATGTCCAAAGGTTGTACCCAAGTGATTTCAGCCCCTTCAATTTCCAGATTTCCTGGCGCATTTACCTGTTGGTTAACGGTCACTGTTGCAATGTTGGGCCCGCCACGACTGTCAATGGCACCTCTTTGAAGATCGCTCAGATCTGCATAAGGAACTCCCAAATCCAGAAATGGAATGGTGTTGGTGCCTGTTACAGTGAAGCCTGTCATTTGTTTATCAAACAGGGTCAAACCTATGTAACCTTCATCACCGGTATACCATTCACCACCAATATCAACGTTGGTTGAAAGATAGGGGGACAGGTTTGGGTTACCTTGCGAAGCGGTTTGTGCAGATGGATCACCGAAACTGGTTGCAGGAAGCATCGCACTTGGGTTGGGACGAGTCATGGACCGTGAAGCCGAGAAGCGAAGTTTGACATCATCAGTAAGGTTCAATGTAGTGTTCAATGATGGCAGGAATACATCATATTTTGATTCCAATTCCTGATAACGGCGAATACCACCAATAGTCACCGGGCCAGAAATTAGCTGATCGGTTTCAGCGTAACGGCCACCCAGGTTGAAACGCATTTCCCGGTCGGCAATTTCAGTGGTTGTGTTGAACTCCAAATAAATGCCTTGAGTATCTTCATCCACTATACCGGTGCTGGCCCCCGTTGCGGCACCGTTACCTTCGGGGGCATTTTTGGAAAGGTTGTAATAGTCGGTGGCAGCAAAGAAACTCTTGTAGTCAACATCAATGAAACCATAAGGGCCTGGTTTCAGATAAGACGCCAGCTCGCTTTGCGGAACAGCAGAGTTTGGATTCAAACCGTTACAAGCAGCGCGTCCGGTTGTGGGCGAATTGCCGTCGGCATCCAGACCATTACGACACACGACGTCTTCCCAGCGACCCGAGTTGTCGTAACCCCGAATTGCACGCTTTATTGTGTCACTGGCAACACCGACTTTGATGTTGTTGGTGTCATCACCAAAACGGTAATCCAGATGGAATCCGTCGGTTTCAGTTTCACGTTCTTCGTTTTGGATGTTCACACGACCACCCGCCCAGGTCCAACCTGCATTGGGATCATTCAGATTCAATGTGGTTTCAAACTTGGGTACATCACCGTTATTGGTGTAATTGACGGCGGTTATTGGTGTGTTGATCAGTATTGTTGGTGCTTCACGACGCCAATCGCTGCGGCTGGAATTCAATTGAACATCGACTGTGTGGTAATCGCCGAATTCAAAATGTGCGCCTGGGTTAACGTTGTAAAAATCCAGATCTTCAGTGTAAGGGCGAGCTTCCAGGAAGAATTGGGCGTTAGCAAAAGTAGCTGAACGCACTACGTTGTCACTATCCAATACCATGTTCAATGGAATGGCGTTACCGAAGCGACCCACAAAGTTCATGTCCAGACGATTGAAGTCTTTGGTTTGATCAGTCGCGATCACATCCAAATAAAATTGCATGCTGTCGCTGGGGCGATATTCAAAGGACACCAGACCCGACACGCGATCCTGTTCACCATCCATATAAGCCGGGCGACCCAAACGGGGAATCAAGGCTTCGGAGATCTGGGTGATGTTTAAGCCGGGGTTGTTATTCAGCAAAAAGGCTTGGTCGATGATAGTGCCCGCAGTCAAACCCGCACCTGCACCCGCTGGCACTACGCCGTAACCAAAGTTAGGGCTGTTGGCGTCCTGAACCAAACCAGCGATATTCCAGTTATTGCCGCCAGATGGGTTACATCCACCGGTGGTTGCCTGGGTTTGGGTACCGGTTGGAGTGGTGCCACAAATTCTGTGAGATGTGTTGATATTGGTCCAACCAATAGTTTCAAAACCTTCAGTGGTCAGTTGGCGATTGTAAAGTGCTACACCACCCAGTACACCGAAGGTGTCATTGGTCCAGCTTGCCAGAGCAGAGAGTTTCGGGCTGGTCTCTTTGTTGACTTCGGTATAAATGCCCTGAACGTTAACGGCTGAGTTGAAGCCGCCTTCGTTGTTATCAAACGGGCGAGCGTTACGGATATTCACCACACCCGCCGCGCCACCTTCCAGTTGACCTGCTGTTGGTGTCTTCTGCACATCAAAACGAGTGAAGAGTTCAGTCGGGAAGAGGTTCAGGTCGATTTCACGGTTTTGGTTTTGCGAGTCAACACTACCGGCTGAGGCCACCGCAATTTGTGATCCGTTCAAGGTGACCTTCGTAAAGCTGGTACCCAAACCACGAATCGAGACGTTGGTGCCATCACCAAACACGTCGCGGCTGATCTGAATACCGGGCATGCGGTTGATGGCTTCAGCAATGTTGGTATCAGCAAACTTACCAATGTCTTCAGCAAATACTGATTCAACCAAAGCAGTCGATTCACGTTTTGCGTTGGTGGCACTTTGCAAGCTGCCTTTATAGCCAGTGACAACAATTTCTTCCTCTGCAAGGTCGTCTTGTGCATAAACCATTGAAGAAGCCACGGCGAGGCTTAGTAAACTAATTTTAAATAGAGGGGTGTACGTTGGATTCATATAAAAGTCCTGTGCTGATTATTTATTCTTGGCATTTGCGAGTAGTTTTAACTGCCTGCAAATGACTTGTGTTATGCATATCGGTACCCAAGTACACTTGTATACATGTGTACTTATAGGATGCTATTGCTTGTGCATTGGCACGTCAAGCAGGAATCATTCGAAGGCTCCATTCTTTTTGGCTATCCATTGATAGCGATCCTAAAAAGCAGCAGATGGTTTGAGTCGGTACTAATCGGTAGAATGCCAGTCCCTGCCAGATGCGATGTTAATAGCCGATGATTCCTGCCATAAACCATACTTCACCCATCCAGACCCTGTATTTGCGTTTTATGCAAACCTTGCCCGGGCGTGGATTTAAGGGGGATGTTAGCCCTGACTATGCCAACCGAACCGTGTTGGCGACTGACAACTCTATTTATCAAGTATTGCCCCAGGGTGTGTTGTATCCGCGTGATACGGACGACCTGCAAATTCTGGTGCGTCTGAGTCAGGAAGTTGAATTTCAATCCATTGTGTTGAGCGCACGCGGTGGCGGAACCGGTACTAACGGGCAATCGCTAACCGATGGTTTGGTGGTGGACACCTCCAAACATATGAACAAAATTCTGGAAATCAACACTGAAGAAAAGTGGGCACGTGTACAGTGCGGTGTTGTTAAAGATCAACTCAACGCAGCGATTAAACCTCACGGACTTTTTTTTGCGCCGGAACTTTCAACCAGCAATCGGGCCACGATTGGCGGCATGATTAATACTGATGCCTCCGGGCAAGGTTCTTGTCGTTACGGCAAAACGCGCGATCATGTTCTCGAATTAAAAACCGTTTTATTGGATGGCAGTGAATGGATATCACATTCCATATCTGATGAGATGCTCACAGAGATTCAATCGCAGGATAATTTAATCGGCAAAATCCATCGCGAAATTGATTCCATTCAAAAACAACACAAAGATTTAATTCAGGCGAAATTTCCAAAATTAAATCGCTGTTTGACGGGTTACGATTTAGCGCATATTCGCGACGAACAAAATCGTTTTAATCTGAATAATATCTTGTGTGGCAGCGAAGGTACCCTGGGTTTTATTACTGAAGCCAAAATCAATTTGTTGTCTATTCCGAAAGTCAGTGCGTTGATCAGCGTGAATTATCGTGATTTTAACGCGGCACTGCGCGATGCAACCGAGTTAATGAAGGCCAATCCGACTTCCATCGAAACGGTTGATTCAAAAGTATTGAATCTGGCGATGAATGATAGTGTTTGGCACAGTGTTGCTGAATTTTTTCCGGCACCTGCCTCAGGTGAAAAAATTCAGGGAATCAATTTGGTTGAGTACACGGCGGATGACAATGAAACTCTGCGCGCTGAGATCAAACTGCTAACAGATTTATTAGATCAACCTGCTGTAAACGGTCGCATCAATTATTCAATTGCCTGGGGTAGCGATGCTGTCAATAAAATTTGGGGCATGCGTAAAAAAGCAGTCGGTCTATTAGGCAACGTTGAGGGCGAAATTCGCCCGGTGCCTTTTGTCGAAGATACGGCAGTACCACCGGAAAATCTCGCCGATTTTATTGTGGAATTTCGACAAGTCCTGGATGAATATAAACTCACCTATGGCATGTTCGGTCATGTGGATGCGGGGGTGTTACACGTTCGCCCTGCGTTAAATATGAAAGACCCTGAACAAGAAAAAATGGTGCGCATTATTACTGATAGAGTGGTTGCACTGACACAAAAATATAATGGATTGTTATGGGGTGAACACGGCAAAGGTGTGCGTTCGGAATATGCTCCGGCATTTTTTGGTGAGTTGTATCCGCAAATTCAAAAAATCAAATCTGTATTTGATCCGCGCAATCAATTAAATCCCGGGAAAATTGCCACACCTGCTGCCGATATTCCTTTATTAAAAATTGATCAAGTAGCTACGCGTGGGCAAATGGATCGAACAATTCCGGTACAAGTCTGGGAAAATTATCAGGAGGCTGTGCATTGCAATGGTAATGGGCTTTGCTACAACTGGAATCCCAACGACGCAATGTGCCCATCCTGGAAGGCAACACGTGAGCGCACGCATTCACCCAAGGGGCGTGCATCGTTAATGCGTGAATGGTTAAAACAATTAAGTGATCGTGGTGTTGATCCGCTCAAGGTGTCACAAAAAATCAGGGAATCTTCGTTTATTTCAGGTTTACCGCGCCGGATTATTAACACCGTTAACAAACGTCGTGGAGAATATGATTTTTCCCACGAAGTGAATCGATCCATGCAAGCGTGTCTCGCTTGTAAATCCTGTGTAGGGCAATGCCCGATTAAAGTAGACGTACCTGATTTTCGTGCAAAATTTCTCGAACTTTATTACGGACGTTATCTGCGACCAATAAAAGATTATTTTGTCGGCGGTTTGGAAATGCTTTTACCCTGGTTGGCTAAAGCACCCTGGCTTTATAATGTCATGATGAAGCCGCAATGGGTAAAAAAAATCATGGCGCGTTACGTGGGCATGGTTGATAGCCCCTTGTTAACCGGCATCAATTTACAGCAGGCTGCAAAAAAATTATCTATTCCCTATGCCACGTTGGAAGTAATTGCCAAACTTTCCGAAGATGAAAAATCACGTGCCGTTATTGTAGTTCAGGACGCTTTTACCAGTTATTTCGAAACAAAAGTAGTGGTGGATATTTTAACGTTTCTGAAAAAAATGAATTTTGTCCCATTGCTTGCGCCTTTCAAACCTAATGGCAAGGCTTTACATGTACATGGCTTTTTGCACAGGTTTAATCAAACAGCTGACGCCAATGCGACTTATCTGAATGGTTTGGCGAGTGCAGGGATTCCCTTGGTAGGTGTTGATCCCGCGATGACATTAACCTATCGTGCCGAGTATAAAAAAATACTGGGCGATGTGGCACCAAAAGTGATGTTAATTCAGGAATGGTTAGTCAAACACAGTTTGCACTTACAACAGCAAATAAAATCGGCTAATCCAATACAATTGGCAGATCCAAAAGAATTCTTTTTGTTGGCTCATTGCACAGAAAAAACCTATGTGGTGAATTCAACAAAAGAGTGGCAACAGGTTTTTGGTTATGTTGGACAAAAATTGTCCGTGATAGAGGCTGGCTGTTGCGGCATGTCAGGTACCTTTGGTCATGAAACAGAAAATCTTGAAACTTCAAAATCACTTTATACAATGTCCTGGCAAAAAATTATGGCCGCTAAACCTGCCGGTCGATTTATGGCAACAGGTTATTCCTGTCGCAGCCAGGTTAAACGTATAGAAAACCGGGAATTACCCCATCCACTTCAAATTTTATTACAACAGATCAGTGAATAAAGATTATGAAAATACTGTCATCGCTTTTCGGTAAAAAAAACAAACCGCAAATTCTCAAGGAAGCTGCTCCGGTAGTCGTGCCGGTTAAACCCCCAAAGCCTGTGATTACATTGGATGAAGTCAATCAGGCGGGTGATGAACTGACTTTATTAAAATTAGCCAGCGATGGTGCCACTACGCAAGTGCGGCAAGCCGCTGCTGAAAAAATTCAATCGCGCGAAATTTTGGAATCTTTATCAAAAGTTGCAAAACAAAAAGATAAGAATGTTTTCAAAATTGTAAAAACAAAATTGGATGCATTTAAGGCCGTTGATCAACAGCAGGCAGAAATGGAACAGTTTGCCAAACGCATCAGTGAAAAAATGGAAAAACATTCGCACCTTGATGCTGACGTGATGTTTAAAGCTAAATTATCCGTGTTGCAACAGGAGTGGCAACAGGTTAAATCAGTCAGTGATTCCACTCGTCTCGTTTATGAAAAAGCGCTTGCAGTTTGTGAAGCAAAAATTCAGGCAAAAGCGCAAGCGATTGCCGAAGATGAAGAAAAAGAACTGCTGGATGCGCAGGCTGTTACTTTGGCAGAAGCCAGTGTTGAAGATCTTAAAAAAATCGCAGCCCAGGCTTTGGTTGTTCCGGAGTGGACTCATGATTTATTCCTTGAATATGAGGCCAAAATTCAGGAGTTAAGTAATGCTATGCGATTGGCAATGGTTCGCAATTTGCCGCTCGAATATTTGGTTAAATCTTTCGAGCAGCGCAAGCAACAATTGCTTAATCTGCTGGATCAACTTAAAACTTCAGGTAGTGCACAAAGTCTTTTATTGCAAATAAAATCCGGTGAATCAGGTGATCTGCAACGTGCAGCACAACATAAGTTCAATACATTGCTTAAATCGGCAAATGATTTTGGCGACCAGGTTGTCGGTGTGCTTGATAGTATCAATCAGGAATTTATCGAGTTTTCAAATCAACGCAAACAATCAGAACAAGCTGCTAAAGATGCCATTCGTGAAGTTAATGAATTGTTGCGTAAAGGTTTGTGGTCTGCGGATCAAGGTTTTGTGCGAAAAGCCAGAGCTATTCAAAAAGAATTAATGGGCAAACTGGAAAAATTTCCTGAGTTGCCAAAAGGATTAAAAAATAAAATGGATGAATTTGAACAAGAATTATTCAAGCTGGGCGATTGGCATGAGTTTGCTGTGACACCCAAAAAAGAGGCTTTGATTGCACAAATGCAAGCCCTGGTTGGCTCGACTATGGCGGCTGCCGACAAAGCCAGCAAAATTCATGATTTGCAAGATTCATGGAAAGAAGTCAGTAAAGGTGGTCAGCAACAGGATGATCAGTTGTGGAATGAATTCCAGCAGGCATCACAACAGGCCTATGCACCATGCAAGGAATATTTTGAGAAACAGGCTGCCGAGCGTGAATTGCATTTGCAAAAACGCCGCGAAATGGTTGCGCAATTACAAACTTATTTACAGGCTTACGATTGGACGAATGCGGTTTGGAAAGATGTAGAGCAAACATTGAAAACAGCACGTCAGGAATGGCAAACCTATTGGCCTGTGCCGCGTAAAGCTGGCAATGAATTACAAAAAGAATTTGAAGTTTTAATGGAAAATTTGTTTAACAAAATGTCCAGTGCTTATGACGCCAACAAACAACAAAAACAATCTTTGATCGAGCAGGCAAAACAATTACTTACGCACACGGATACCCGCGTTGCTTGTGATACAGTAAAACAGCTGCAAGCTAACTGGAAAAATATCGGTAAAACCTGGTTTAAAGAAGACCAATCTTTATGGAGTGAATTTCGTCAAACCTGTGATGCAGTATTTGCGCGTCGCCAGGAAGAAGCCAATGCTGTCCAAGCTGAACGTCAAGCCATACTGAATCAAGCCAGGCAATTAATTGAAGTGATGTGCGATTTGTCCAAACAGGATTTCACCGATTTGGCGGTTGTTAAAACCCAAATGGAAACTACCCAACAAAATTTTTCAGCTTTGGATTTGCCGCGAGATCAAGCAAAGAATTTGCAACAGTCTTTGCAGAATGCAGTGCAAGCGGTGAATGACAAGATTCGTCAGCATAAACAACAAGCTGAAAAAAATCGATGGCAAGTGATTTATTCTGCAGCCAAAGAATTGTGTAATTTTGAGTTATCTGTTGTTTCAGGCAGTGCCAGTGAGCAGGCGTTTGAATCCATTTCCGGTTTGATTGCAGCCAATACTGATTGGCCAAAAGCAATTCTGTCAGCTTTGCAAGCTCGTTTGGCGACAGCTAAAAATCTGACGGCAGCCGATGTTGAATTATCCAGTAAAAAATTACGTGAATTGGTATTGCGAGCCGATATTTTGGCAGGACGTGAATCGCCCGAAGATGAAAAACCGGCGCGTATGCGTTACCAGGTTCAACAAATGCAGCAAGGCTTGGGTAAGCGCGATGCCCAATTCAGTGATCTGCAACTGGAGTGGTTTGCAACACCAGCCCTGGTTGAAAATTACGATCAGTTACTACAGCGTTTTTTAAGCTAATTGAACTCAATAGTAAAAGCCGGGTCAATCAGGTTCGTGCATTAATTAAGGAATGTTGTCATGAGTAAGTTGAATGTCTTGATGTTGGCGCTGGCTTGCTGTTGTTTATCATCCTGCATAATTAAACCCAAAAAAGTCGTTGCATATGATGCAAAATGTAAAATTGAAACCAAACGCTATGAATTGACAGCTGAGCAAGTCAAAATGTTTGAGAATATGCGATGTGAAAATGATGGTTGCAGGATGCAATTTGCCAACGAGGTTATGGGTG
>CBFGPN010000070.1:0-17575 GCA_965650675.1 uncultured Cellvibrio sp. | reverse complement strand
AATAGTGTATCGAAATACCTTAAACACTGAAACTCAGGAGTCATTTATGAGCTATATAGACGGTTTTTTACTTCCTCTTGCCAAAGACAAAGTGGAGGCTTATCAAAAAATTGCTTATCAGGCAGGTGCAGTCTGGAAAGAACATGGTGCCCTGGCTTATTGGGAAACAGTAGGTGACGACTTAAACGCTGAAGGCGTAGCGTCTTTTTTGGAAGCGGCCAAATGCAAAGAAAATGAAGTGCCCGTCTTTGCCTGGATAATTTACCCATCACGTGAAGCGAGGGATCACATTAATGCTGCTGTTTTTGCCGATCCACGCATGAATGAGATGATGGATAAAAACGATCCTATCTTCGATTTTTCCCGAATGGCCTATGGTGGTTTCAAGACCATTGTTTGTTTTGAATAATATTGATTGCCTGGAGAAAAAAATGCCTACGCAAGTATTTATTAATTTACCTGTAAAAGATTTGGAAAAATCCAAATCTTTTTTTGCTCACTTGGGTTACAGCTTTAATCCACAATTTACCGATCACAATGCAGCCTGCATGGTAGTGAGTGATACCATTTATGTGATGTTATTAACCGAACCTTTTTTTAAGGGTTTCATCAAAAAATCCATAGCCGATGCACAGACCAGTAAAGAAGTCTTGATTTGTTTTTCTGTCGATTCACGCGAAGCAGTTGATCAAATGATTAATAAAGCGTTGGAAGCGGGTGGCTCTTGTCCTGCACCAACTCAAGATCACGGTTTTATGTATTACCGCAGCTTTGAAGACCTGGATGGCCACCATTGGGAAGTCATGTACATGGATCCAAACCATGTTCAATCCGAATAATTAAAAAGAGATCATATTATGAAATATTTATGCCTGGTTTATTACGATGAAAAAATTATCAACAGCATGACATCTGCTGAATGGGAATCATTAAATAAAGAATGCGTAGCCTGCGGTGAATCACTACGCTCCAGTGGACATATGATTGGTGGTAACGCATTACATTCTATTGCCACTGCAACCAGTTTGCGTGTACGCGATGGCAAACCCATTATCACCGATGGCCCCTTCGCTGAAACCAAAGAGCAACTCGCCGGTTTTTACATGCTGGACGCACGCGATTTAAATGAAGCTTTGCAGCTGGCAGCAAAAATTCCACCTGCACGTTTAGGCACTATTGAAGTCAGACCTGTCAGAGAATTGGACCCTGAAAATGATGAACGCTTTCAAATCAAATCCCGATAAAACATTAACACCGGATTTAATAACAGCGGGCCCTTTTACTATTTTGGGTATTTCCGAGCATCTGGATGACTGTGCTGCACAAAAAATTCCAACACTCTGGAATAAATTAATGCAGGACTATTGGAATAAAATTCCGGGCGGCGTGAATAATGTCGGTTATGGATTATGCATAGACCTTGATAAAGGAAACTGCATTTACCTCGCAGGCCGCGAAGTCAATGAAATCCAATCCATACCGGATTTCCTGCAAGTGTTTGTGCTTCCATCACAAATCTATGCTGTTTTTAAACACAACGAATCGGTTATACAAATCCGACAAACCATCGACAAAATTTTCAGCCAATGGCTGCCCTCTTCCGGTTACCAATTAACATCGACTGATAAAAATCGTCTGGTGTTTTTTGAACGTTATGGAGAGGAATTTAATCCGAACACGGGAAAAGGTGATATTGAGATTTGGCTGCCGATTCGATGATTGTGGTTTGTAATTGGGGATTTAAAACCTCAATCACCGCCCCGCTTTCTGCATCACTTCAAGTAACGAGGCTTCTGCTCTGGATAATCCACAACGGCGGGCGACCTCTTCTACATCGAGGCCCATTTGGAACATTTGTGCGGCTTGGGAATAAGGCTGGAATTCATCGTCGTTGTAGACGTCAATTTTTTCGGATTGTTTTTGTGTGTTTTGTAAACGTTTTTCCATTGCTAACAAACGTTGGCCCATACCAACAGAGCCGCTATTGGATGCAGCAAGATCACGTACGAGTTTTTGCAATAATTTTTCGTTGTTAATCGCTTGTTTGCGTGTGGATTTCAAACTGATGACGGCGATAAACAATGCCAGTAAGCTGAGTGCAAGACTGGCAATCAGTGCAATTTCGATTTGGGTCATTAAATATCTTCCAGTTCGTTCCACTCTTCACTGGTCAGGAGTTTATTCAAGTCAATCAAAATCAACAACTCATTATTTTTGTGGCAAACGCCCTGAATGAATTTCGCACTTTCTTCATTACCTACGTTAGGAGCCATTTCAATTTCGGATTGGCGCAAATAAACCACTTCCGCAACACTATCAACCAAAATACCTATCACATGGCGATCAGTTTCAATAATAACGATGCGGGTGTTATCGGTAATTTCACCGCTGGTCAAATTAAAGCGATGACGGGTATCGATTACTGTTACAACATTACCGCGCAAATTAATAATGCCTAACACATAAGAGGGTGCACCTGGCACCGCGGCAATTTCCGAATAGCGCAATACTTCCTGAACTTGCATGACGTTGATGCCATAAGTTTCACCGTCCAGACGAAAAGTGACCCACTGTAAAATAGGATCATCACTGCCTTTTGCATTAGTCGATGATTTATTTTTGATGACATCAGTGGCCATAGGGAATTCCTCAAATATAGGCGCAAATCAGGTCTGACCAGACCGGGGTTTTTATAACTATAGACAATATTGGCTGTGCCGCCAGCGTTCGCAAGACTTAACGGCGTTTGTGATTGCGGTCGGCATCCAGAAGCAATTGCGCGATACGGGGGACATCCAGCAAGGCACACATATGATCTTTTACGGTTCCTGCAAGCCAGGGGCGTTTACTGCGATCGTTTCGCCATTTAACCTGATCAGGATCGAGGCGCATGGGTTGATTGACCGAATCCAATGCCAATCCCCAAAGCACACCATTTAATGACATCACATATTTGGCGTTATCCAAAAAACTGTCGTTATATTTTTCCGGCATCACAAAACGTGCAGTATTGACTGTGCGGATTTTTCCCATAGGCGTTGGTTGCAAACCCATAAACCAATCGGCTTGGCCGAAGAGCGGCGTTAATTCATCCGTTAAAGGATAAATTTGTCCAAGTGCAATCAATGGAACAGCGAGTGTAAGGCCGGCAACATTAAACAAAAGTACATCAAACCTTTCTTGCGCCCATTGGGGTAAGCCATTGGCAGCCCATTCAAGATGGGGAATTTCTGATAATTGAAGGTCGGTTTCAAGGTTTTCAGTGGCTGTAACAATTGATTCAATTTTGGTTTCAGTGGCCTTATCGACTTCCATGATTTCTGTTGATGTTTCTATCGGCCAATCCTGAATTTCTTCGGGCATTACAACAAAGGTTTTACTTAAAGTTTGCGGCTGGGTCGCCTGCTCCTGTTTTAAAAATTGTTGCTGCGCTGTTTGTAATAATTTTTCCAGTTTTTGTTTTTTGTCCTGTTCATCCACAGACAAAGCAGGCTCTGCATAATCCACACGTGGCTTAACCGCTGGCTTGGTTGTTTCACGCAAAGCCGGTGATTTTTTTTCAGTCACAGGAGGATTTTTTTGTCGTGAATTCAGGCTGACAACATTGGATGGCGTAAAGCTTTCACCAACTGCCAGAGGCAAGTCGATTTGCGCATTATTGTCCAGATCGCCGCTAAGCAATTCATCAAAATAACTGCTTAAACTGTCATCGGGTGATTTGATATCACTCACGGTTTCACCTTGTTATTAAAACGTTTTTCAAGCCAGTGCCAACATGATAAATAAGCCTCAACACCGCGGCTGGACTGATCAAATAAATGCGGCGGAACACCGGCTTTGCTGGCGTCACGAAACCGCGTATCAATAGGAATATGCCCCGGCCACACCTTGTCAGCATAGGTGTTGCGCAATTGCCTCAGGCTGGTCACCGATGCCTGGGTGCGACGATCAAACATGACCGGAATAATAGTGTAGTCAAGATTCCGCTTTTGTGAGCGAGCCATCATGGTCAAAGTGCTCACCATACGCTCCAATCCTTTCAGCGCCAGATATTCGGTTTGGGTGGGCATCAATAAATAATCAGCCGCCGCCAGCGCATTTACCATTAACACGCCCAAAAGGGGCGGAGTGTCCAGCAGAACATAATCAAAATCCTGCTCGATTAATTGCAAACTTCTCGACAGTACCAAACCCATACCATCCTGCCCTATCACCTGTCGCTCCAATGTTGCCAACGCCGTGGCGGAGGGCATTAATGACAAACCGGGAAAAGCGGTAGGGACAATCAATCGCGAAATGGTTTCATGCGACAAATGTTGCCGCTCCTGAAATAAGGTGTAACTGGTAAGAGAATGTTCGTGATCGGGAAAAAAATAACTACTTAAGGAACCATGTGGATCAAGATCAATCAGCAACACACGGCTCCCCGAAGCAGCAATCAAGCCGCCCAGCGCAACTGCAGTGGTAGTCTTACCGACTCCACCCTTTTGATTGGAAATAGCAATAATGCGCACAGATGTCCTCACTGCTCATACTTTGTTTGTAGCTCGTTCTGGAAATTTCGCAAATGAACAAAAGCTATAAGCAATAGAGCAACATCTGTGCCTGAAAAAAGCGGAAAAAATTCACCACTTTTTAGTCCCCTCCCCTGGCAAGGGGAGGGTTAGGGTGGGGTCAATTAATTAAGGATGCAACGTAATTTTAGTGCCGTTTTTTACCAACCGACCAAACTCTTCAATTTCTTTGTTCGTAATCGCAATACAACCATCTGTCCAATCCACATTTTTTAATACCGATTCTGACCATTGAAAATTTTTGGGTGACCCGTGAATCATAATATTACCGCCGGGACTCACCCCCAACTTTTTGGCATTTGCCTTGTCCTTTTCATTCGGATAAGAAATGTGTAAGGACAAATGGTAACGACTTTGTGGATTGCGGTAATCAATCACATAATCTCCCTCCGGTGTACGCTCATCTCCTTCCTGAACTTTGTGGCCAATTGGATTATCACCCAGAGAAATGGAATAGGTTTTGATAACTTCATTTCCTGACAACAATTGCATTTGCCGTTTGGCTTTATAGACGACAACTTTATCTATTGGTTTTTCCTGAGCAATTGATATTGAAGAAAAAATAAAAATGGTAAAGAAGATAATGTACTTCATATCAAACTAATAACCTTCACAACAATTCACTGATATTTTTTCTTGCAAAAAAATAACTATTTATCAATTTACTGGTCTTCTGCCTTTGCAGGAATAACACCACGATAACTTTCTATCGTCTTTTTCTTATCCTGTATCAGCTTCATCAGATCTATAGTCATGAAAACACCGCGGTCATCACCATGTTCCGACACGCCTATAGTAAACTTGCTTCTGAAATGTAAAGCAACCCCATAACCCCAATCATCAACATCCAAACGATCAGAGTAAGTCGCAATCAAAGCACCACCAGATGGCATATACCATTTATCTTGTTGCCACCAGTCAGCACCAATTGCTTCGATCATAATTGCCTCTTTAAACTGATCGCCATCAATTGCATCGGCTACATTTTCAACTACAACAGAAGGATGCATCAAAACCAATTGCCAGGAAGGTGGCTCGGAAAATTTATAAGCTTCGTTTTTACGTTGAAAGAGAATCCCATTAGCAATCATTTCCCAAAACATTTGGGACTTGGATTCTTCGTAAAAAGTATTCCACCTTGTTTCAAGAAGATCCAAACGTTTGGAAAGTTCAAATGCGAGTGGTTGAGCATAAGTGCCCTGCGCAAAATTATATATTTCAGCAAACTCTTCCAGAGCGGATTGGCAATCCATAGCAGGCGATATTGCTTTTGTTGCCTGGTTACAGGATACCAATAACGCACTTTCGACTTTGTAATCAGGATCATCTAATGAAATTTCCAGAGATAAAAGATTGTCGTTGTCGTCATATTCTGGAAGCAGGTCAAACAATGCGATTTCGCCTGTTCGTTTGATATTTGCTGACTCGGCGAGTTGCATTTGTAGATAAATGCCACCCGATGGGAATATTCTATTTAAGTCACCCAGCAAATCAACAATATGCATTTGCAACTCAAATAGCGTAGAGTATTTTTTACTACAATAATCCGCTCTTATCTGTTTTGATTTCGTAAGAGTATCACTAAAAACTTTGGCTTCATCAGACAGTGGTTCCTGTTGACACCAGATTTGTAATTCTTTTTCTTTCTCAATCCAATCCTGGGCTGTTAATGGAGCTTCAGCCATAGTTGATACGCAGGCAAGTAATATCAATCCTGGAAAAAATATTGTTGTCAAACGGAAATTACACACGATACTCACCTCCCAGTTGTTCGATAAAATCCTTTAATGTATTGGCTGCTTTAATCAAGCCCGTAACGTTTTCAATGTTAAGTGTTTTAAGATTTTCGAGAGAGTTCTGTAAATCATCAGCAACTTTTTTCAGGGTTAAACTCACAAACGCATCGTCACCAACTTTTTTTTGTGCGGCAGTTAATTTGATTTTGAATACTTTTTCAAATAATTCCAGATGTACCGCTGGATTCGCTAAATAATGCTGAATGCTGTGAGTGTTACCATGTTGATTGGTAATCGATGTCGGGTGAACCAATTGATAGCGCTTGGAACGCCAGTCTTTATTCGTTATCCACCCCTGATTATTGGTTGGATTAAATGATTTTGGCCAAGTGATCGGATCAAGAAGATGTCGATATTCACGGTAGAAAAATGTGCACCCACCGTCACCTGGTTTCACAGGTGACTGATCAACATTAATAAAAGATTGTAGAACACGGCTGGTATTGGCCACCATATGCACACTGCCCAACTTGTGCATTTTATTACTCAAATTATTCAGGTCGCCCAATTTATATTCCGGTTTATAAAGCTTGGCCAAACAATCATGGGTAACCGCTGTTCCAAGAGAATGCGCAAGTATGTGGACATTTTTACTTCCGCCATTGGCAACACCGATTTCATGCGCAATTTTTTTGCCCAATCGAATCCGAACGACTTCACCCAGCGTGGTAAAACGATAAAACAAAACATCCAACCAATGAGTTTCGAAAAATTTGTCGTTACTGAATTGTGATTCAAGATTGGTTAACTCCTTTACTGCCTCCAGTAAAGTATCACCACCCATGCCCGGAATGGATTTCAGCCTGTCAACAACCGGCAATGCATTATTCGCCATTCTTTGCCGATGCTGGTCAAAAATATCGTTGTAACAAACGGGAACTATTTCAGCGTAGTCTTCTGGTGATTTACCCGAAAACCCCGGATAAAGATCAAAGGCCCATTTACAACCTTTAATAAATTCATCTTTAAATGAATCTTCAGATTGCTGGCCCATACCATGAACAATAATTAATTTTGGATGTGACATTGCGTAAACTCCTTCTTGAACACTATTGGTGATTAGCTTTCTCTATAAGCCAAGCGGTAAAAAACCTTATAACTAAACTCCCTGTTAATTTTTTGTTTGCAGAGCAACTTTGCTGAATTTAAAAATTAATATCAAGTCATACAAATTTTTTGTTACTTTTCTTCCTGTTTGGATCGTGATTCAAGATTTTAACGCCATTAATTGCGCCAGCAGTGTGATCAAATCCACCTGTTTACAGATTGTTGATTTCTCCCATAAACAATTTTTATCAATCAGGATTATTCCATCTCAAGGTTCTAAACATCCAACCCACACCAAATGAAACACTCCAATAATCATGGGTTTCTACCAAAGGGCTGGGATAAAAAACTGCCTCGGTTAAATTGTCATAACGAAAACTAACACCGTAAACAATATTGCCTGTTTTTGAGGAAATTCCAAGTTCTGTAAAAGTGCCGCTGAAACCTGATGTGGCTTTATATTCCTCTCTGGTTTCAGTTACATATTCAGACGTAACACCGTAATAGTGTTGATGATAATCTTGTGATCCATAAAGCAGCCCAATGTCCCAACTAATACGTAAACCTGAAAAATCCGGTTCGATAAAAGTCAGCATAGGATTTAATGTATAACCGATATAGTCTATGTCACTACCCACTGCGAAAGCGGGTCGAACAGGCAAACGTAATAACAATCCACGATTAAATCCTTTTCCCATCAAATCAATATTGATTGATGGTCCCAATTGAAATTCTGATTCCAGTTCAGGCATTCCTTTTCGCAAAACATTATCTTCAGCACCATCATTCAAAGCCAGATCAGCACTGACGTTAAGCTCAATTCGATCAGCAAGCACAAACTCCACCCGCGTTCCATCCCGATCCGATTTAAATATTTTTCCTCTGTATTCAACAACCGGAACAGGTAAAACTTTCGTATGCGTTTCACGCGATCCGCGATAATGCGGCAAATATTGTCCACCAATTCCCAAACCGATTTCCATTTCATGATCATAATCCATGTCAGCGGCGAATAGAGGAACCCCGCAGAAAATAAACGATGCAATAAAAAATTTTAAAACCCGACAACCAATACCCATCAACAACTCCTGTAGGTGCACATTAAAAATTCGAAAGGCAAGTTATTAGGAAAAAGCAGGAAGGTCAAGGGATTATAAAAATTGGGTGAAATCACAAACTCGTTTTCGGCCTATCCATTTTTCGTTTTGCGATCATCACAGTGACGCGGCGGTTTTGGGCGCGGCCTTCGGGGGTTTCATTGGTGGTGGCGGGCTGGTATTCGCCGTAACCGACTGCAGACAAACGTTCGGGGGCTACGCCTTTTGCAGCGAGATATTTTACGATTGCACTGGCGCGTGCGGTGGATAATTCCCAGTTGGTGGGATAACGCGGACTGTTGATGGGAATATTGTCGGTGAAGCCTTCTACCTGAATGGGATTTTCGTAATCTTTTAAAATTAATGCAATGTCATCAAATATTTTTTGTGCTTGTTCGCTGGTGTCTGCACTGCCGGATGTAAATAAAATACTGTCTTTCAATTCGATTTGCAGCCAAAGTTCGTTGCTGGCAACTTGTATCAATCCCTGATCAATTAATGTCGAAAATTTATCGCTAACCAGATCGGAAATTTGTGAAAGTTCATCACTATTTTTTACGGCTTTAACAGGCTCGCCAATTTCTTCTACTGCAGGCGTAACATCATTGGATGCCTGATCACTGACGATTGCAACTTGTTCATCACTGGTTGCTTGATCAGTTGCGGTTTTGCCCATATCAATCGGGGTAATAACATCATTCGATGGTGCGGTATTTTGTTGTGGATCAGGATTGGCTTGTGAATCGTTGGGTTTATTAAATGCTTCAACAAAAGTTTCTGACAGTACGCGATATTTACTTTCACTCACTTGTGAAATGGAATACATCACCACAAAAAACGCAAACAACAGCGTAATGAAATCCGCATAGGAAATTAACCAACGTTCGTGATTAATTTGCGGTTCATTTTTTCGATTGCGATTTCGGTTCATTGACCCCACCCTAACCCTCCCCTTGCCAGGGGAGGGGACAATTTCCTCCCCCTGGCAAGGGGGAGGCTAGGAGGGGGTCTTTTAAGGATGTATGTAACCATTTAATTTCATTTCAATCGATCGGGGATTTTCACCGTCAGCGATTGCCATAATGCCTTCGATAATCAATTCACGATATTGCGAATTTTCATAAATACAGGTGCGTAATTTATGCGCGACAGGAATAAATAATAAATTGGCTAAAGCAACACCATAAATAGTGGCAACAAATGCAATAGCGATACCTGGCCCCAGAGTGGATGGATCAGCGAGATTGTGCATGACATGAATTAAACCCATAACCGCACCAATAATACCGATTGTAGGCGCATAACCTCCCATGGATTCATAAAATTTCACAGCATCGTAATCGCGTTGCTCATCAACCACTAAATCTGTTTCCAAAATCCGGCGAATAACATCCGGCTCATTGCCATCAACCAATAATTGCAAACCTTTTTTTGCAAACGCATCTTTTTCTTTTTCAGCAACATTTTCCAAACCCAGCAAACCATCTTTACGCGCAGCAACTGCCCAGCGTGAAATATTGGTAACACCTTGCTTGAAGGGAACATAAGGTGGTTTGAAAACCCATTTAATAATTTTCAATGCGCGCTTCAAACTATTTTTGGGTGTTTGTAACATGGCGGCACCCAAAGTTCCACCAATCACAATAAATGCCGCCGGACCATTGACCAAAGTACCCAAGCCACCACCCTCAAGCAAATTGCCACCGATAATGGCAGCAAAGCCAAGGATAATGCCAATAATACTCAGTACATCAATCATCCGGTTACCTCTTGTGCAAGCCGTGCACCTATCTCTTTTAAATTCAAAACACGATCAGATAAACCCGCTTTGGCAACAGCCATTGGCATACCATAAATCACACAACTTTGTTCGTCTTGAGACCAGATAGATGAACCCGCTTCTTTTAACAAACGCGCGCCATTGCAACCATCAGATCCCATTCCGGTTAACACAACACCCAACACTTTATCGCCGAGAGTATTGGCCGCCGATCCAAAAGTAATATCCAGTGATGGTTTGTAATTCACGCGATCATCGTCGTGAAATACCCGCACACTGCCCATGTTACGTTTATCCAACATCAATTGTTTTCCACCCGGCGCCAACAATGCCAACCCCGGTTTCAATGTATCACCATCAACCGCTTCCCTGACTTCAATTTTGCAAATTTTATTCAAACGCTCGGCAAACGCTTTTGTAAAATTCTCTGGCATATGTTGTACCAATAAAATTGGCACTGGAAAATTTCCTGGCAACACAGTCAAGACTTCTGCCAATGCTACCGGGCCTCCGGTAGACGCACCTATAATCAACATTCTCGGTTGTTTTTTTAATCGTGCATCATTGGTTGATTTTGATGATGCCGTCACATGAGTTTTTGCAGGGATTGGATTGGTTGTGGTCGGCTTTACCGTTTCATGCGATTGCGTTTTTTCAGAACTTGAATTTTTTTCCGATGATATTGACGAATTTAATGGAATATTCGCGGTACGTCCGGTCTTCGCCAAGGTGATCAAACGTTCTTGCAATTTATTTTTTAATGCAACGGAATTACGCGCAACTTCTGCAAAATCCTTGGGAATAAAATCCAGTGCTCCTGCAGCCAAGGCATCAAGAGTCACTTTTGCACCTTCATAAGTCAGCGATGAGAACATCAGAATAGGCACTTTGCGATGCGCCATAATATGACGAATGGCGGTAACACCATCCATTACCGGCATTTCAAAATCCATGGTGATAATATCAGGCTGCAAATCGGCCGCTTTTTCTACAGCTTCACGCCCGTTACTGGCTATACCCACGACTTTCAATTCAGGGTTTTCATTGATGATATCTTTTAATTGTCGTTGAAAAAATTGCGAGTCATCGACAACTAACACCCGAATTGGCATCTCTCTCTCCTAAAAATTTTTAATAGTGAACTTATCCATGATTCCAGGAGCCTTTTGCATATCGACGCAACAAACTGGGGATATCCAAAATCAATGCAATTGCACCATCACCGGTAATCGTAGCACCTGCCATTCCCGGTGTACCCTGTAACATTTTTCCCAGCGGTTTGATTACCACCTCTTCCTGGCCAATTAATTGATCCACCACAAAACCAACACGACGCGTACCGACAGTGACAATAACAACATGTGCATGTGATGGATGTTCTCCGGAACTTCCCTTGACCAACCAGTCTTTTAAATAAAATAAAGGAATTGCTTGCTCGCGAATTGAAATACAATCCTGACCATCCACTACGTGGGATTTTGTTAAATCCATATGAAAAATTTCATTCACACTCACCAGTGGAAACGCAAAAGTTTGTTTACCTGAAATAAACATCAAGGTCGGCATGATGGCCAAAGTCAAAGGTACCTTGATAACAAATCGCGTACCTTTGCCTAACTCTGAATGTATATCCACACTGCCATTTAATTGTGTAATTTTGGTTTTTACGACATCCATGCCCACACCGCGACCAGACACATCGGAAATTTCTTTTTTGGTTGAAAATCCGGGAGCAAAAATTAAGTTGTAGGATTCGGTATCAGATAATCGATTGGCGGTGTCTTCGTCGAACATGCCTTTTTCAACTGCAATTCGACGCAATTTTACCGGGTCCATACCATTGCCATCATCACTGATGGACAACAAAATATGATCACCTTCCTGCTCGGCAGCAAGTACAACCTGCCCCACACGTGGCTTGCCTTTTGCTTCGCGCTCATCAGGAAATTCTATACCGTGATCAACCGAATTACGCACCAGATGCACTAGCGGATCGGCAAGCGCTTCAACCAGATTTTTATCAAGGTCTGTTTCTTCGCCAACCAATTCCAAATTAATTTCTTTACGCAAACTACGCGCAAGATCACGCACAACACGTGGAAAACGGCCAAATACCTTTTTGATAGGTTGCATACGTGTTTTCATCACAGAGGTTTGCAAATCCGCTGTGACCACATCCAAATTGGCTACGGCTTTAACAAGCTGTTCGTTATTGGACGTATTACCCAAACGCACCAAACGGTTGCGCACCAATACCAACTCACCCACCATATTCATAATATCGTCGAGGCGTTGTGTATCAACACGCACGGTAGTTTCTACTGCAGCAGCATCTTTATTGGCAGCATCCTTATCGGCAGCAAGTGCTGCAGCAGAAGCACTTGCCGATGCAGTAGATGATGCAGCCATTTTGGTTTCAGGTTTACTGGCGATTTTCGCAGTTTCTGTTTTTACGGTGTCTTTTTTGGGTTCGGGTTTTGGCGATTCAGTTTTTGGTTTTTCAGTTTTTGGCGGCTCTGTTGATGCAGGCGATTTTGCAGAAGCAGATGCGGTATTAACACCAGGCCCTTTGCCCTTGCCATGTAATTGATCCAGTAATGCTTCAAATTCATCATCATTAATTAAATCCGCAGCAGACGAAGCAGGTGATGTAGTTGTTGCCGGTTTTGAATCTTTGGCAACCTCTGCGGTTTTTGCTGTAGATTTTGTCGATTCTTTTGCTGTGTCAGTTCCAGGCCCCTTGCCTTTGCCATGCAATTGATCCAGAAGCGCTTCAAATTCATCTTCTGTAATATCTTCACCGGAACCGGATGAAGCAGAAACAGCAGGTGTTGCAACAGTTTTTTCTGCAGATTTTTTTCCAGGTCCCCTACCTTTTCCATGTAATTGATCCAACAAGTTATCAAATTCATCATCGGTAATATCATCGCTGGATGTTGATGGACCTGAGGTTGTCGATGAATTGGTTGAGATGGGATCGGCTATGGCATCCAGCAATTGTTCAAATTCGTCATCGGAAATATGATCGGAAGGTACTTCTGATTTTTGATCGCTGATAACAGGATTTGCCGATTCCTGCAAATCATCACAGGACACCAAACGTTCCAGAGCACGAATTAACGATTCATCCACCGGCGGCAATTCTTCACGCGCAGAAACCAATTCAAACTGTTGGTTCACCATGTCCAATGCTTGCAACACAACATCCATCAGTTCTGAAGTAACCGTGCGTTTTCCATTACGCAAAATATCGAATAAATTTTCTGTCACATGACAACATTGCACCATGGGTGTCAACGACAAAAATCCTGCACCGCCTTTCACAGTATGAAAACCACGAAAGATTGCATTCAGTAAATTTTTATCGTCCGGACGTTGTTCAAGATCGACTAATTGTTGCGACAAGCGTTCCAATATTTCGCCGGCTTCAACTAAAAAATCCTGAAGTATGTCCTCGTCATCACCAAAACTCATGCACTCATCTCCCGACCACTACGAGATAACATTTCACTAAAATCCCAAACTGGATAAGAGATCATCCACTTCATCTTGCGTAGCAGCTACATCTTTTCTATCGGCAGCATGCACCTGCGGCCCTTCTGCAATGGTTTTACGTTGTGTATAAATTTGTTTGTCATGTTCCATAGTTTCCTTGTCATTACCAAGGCCAGTGATCTCTTCCACTTGCCCTGCAATGCGCACCAGGCTGACAAGATCACGCTCAACATCTTTTATCAGTCCGATCACTTTTTTCAGCACCTGGCCTGTTAAATCCTGAAAGCCTTGCTCCAACACAATATTTTGAAAACATTCATTGAGTTGACCGGTTCCCACAACCATTTGCCCGAGAAATCCGTCGATACGTTCATACAACTCACGAAATTCAACCGGCGACATTTCGCGACGTTTTAATCTCGCCCATTCATCACGCAAAGAACTGGCTTCTTGCCCGAGATTCATTGCAACAGGCGCTGCCTGATCCACCATATCCATGGTTTTATCCGCTGCTTTTTGCGTTAAATTGATAACATAATTCAGACGATCCGAAGCATCGTGAATATCAGAGTTATCAACTTTGGGGGGCTCATTGGACAGATCGACATCAACATGAAAATTAACAATCGCATCATGCAATCCACGCGTTAATTTTCCGACAGATTGAAAAATATGTTGATCACGTGAATGGGTTATAGTCTGGATCAGTTCAGATGCTTCTTCGAACTGGTCAGCTTGCAATTTTTCCGCGAGTAATTTTGCACATTCTTTCAGTTCTGAAATAAATTCGGCATTGATACTGTTTTCAATTTGCGCTGTCATAGCGAAGCCTTGTTATTGTGACCAACAGGTCATTAACCAACACGGTCAAAAATCTTTTCGATTTTTTCTTTCAAGGCTTGCGCAGTGAAAGGTTTGACGACATAACCATTAACACCTGCTTGTGCCGCTTCAATAATTTGATCCCGTTTGGCTTCAGCCGTTACCATCAACACCGGTAACGCATGCAATTTTTCATCTGCCCTCACCGCTTTTAGCAAATCAATTCCTGTCATTCCAGGCATATTCCAGTCAGTCACTAAAAAATCAAAATCGCCATTCCTGAGCATGGGTAAAGCCGTTTGTCCATCATCTGCTTCATGGGTATTGGCGAACCCCAAATCCCGCAATAAATTTTTAATAATCCTGCGCATTGTCGAAAAATCATCGACTATCAGAATCTTCATATTCTTATCCAATGCAACCTCCACTACCCCAAGGGAAAAACTTTATTCTTAGTCTAGCCGCTCTTATGACTCTAGCCAGTTTTAAAAATGACAAACCATGAATTTGATTATATCCAGCACAGATTGATCAATCCGGCAGCCAACTCGCCATTTTCTGGCGTAGTTTTATCGTGGCCTGACTGTGGATCTGGCAAACGCGTGACTCACTCACTCCCAACACCAAACCGATTTCTTTCAGGTTCAATTCCTGATCGTAATAGAGAGACAAAATCATTTGTTCACGTTCTGGCAGTTCCGCAATCGCCTTGGCCAGTGCTTTTTTAATCCCGTCCCTTTGCATGGTTTCAACAGGGCTATTGAATGACAAACCTTGATCCGAGCCATCGATATTGCTGTCTTCTTCGCCGAACGTTTCTTCATAACTAAACAAACGCCCGGAATTGGCATCTTGTAGCATCGAATAATATTCTTGCAGGGATACACCTAACTCTTGTGCTACATCGATATCTTTGGCATCGCGCCCGGTTCGATTTTCAACTATGGATATGGCTTCAGCGACGCGGCGAGCGTTGCGATGGACAGAACGCGGAACCCAGTCACCACGGCGCATTTCATCGACTATGGCGCCGCGAATCCGGATTCCTGCATAGGTTTCAAAACTGGCTCCGCGCGAGGCATCATATTTTTGCGCGGCTTCGATAAGGCCAATAGTGCCAGCTTGAATAAGATCATCGACCTGAACAGAAGCGGGCATACGCATCATCATGTGATAAGCGATACGCTTCACCAAAGAAGCATAATCCTCAATATTGATTTTATTACCGATTGAGGGAGAGGTTTCATACATGGCTAAACCATCGACTGCCATTGGCTACCTTAATTTTTCAATAATTTTTTGTTGCATTTTTTACCCATTACTCCCTTTGACCTTCACCCCCACCTAGCCACCCCCATGGCAAGGGGGAGGAACTTAAAACCCCAAAGGGAGAGGGTTAGGGTGAGGGCTTCAATACCGCGAATTCGCCGCCTGTAACAACCGCTCAACAAAAAACTCCAAACGCCCTGTGGGTGAACTGGGCAAAGGCCATTGATCAACCTGCTGGGCGATCTGACGAAGGGCCTGAGCCGCTTTTGAATTGGGGGCAAATTCCAGAATCGCTTTTTGTTTCTGCACGGCTTTGCGTACGGTTTCATCAAACGGAACCTGTCCGACAAATTGCAAGGTCACATCCAGAAAGCGTTCGCAAACACCATTGAGTTTATTGAACATGCTCAAACCTTCCTGGGGTGTGCGTGTCATGTTGGCCACTACGCGAAAGCGTTGCATGCCATATTCTGTATTGAGTAGTTTGATCAGCGCATAGGCATCGGTGATGGATGAAGGCTCATCACAAACCACCACTATCACTTCGTTGGCAGCACGTACAAAACTCACGACTGTATCGGAAATACCAGCGGCAGTATCAATCACCAATACATCGACTTGATCCGATAATTCGTTGAATGCATTGATCAATCCGGCGTGTTCACTCGGGCTCAACTCGGCCATACGTTGAACACCGGATGAAGCAGGCACTATGCGCAATCCACCGGGACCTGTAACCAGAACATCCCGCAGACTGTGGGTGCCGGCCAGAACATCAGCCAGGGTATGTGTCGCTTTAATCCCCAGGAGTACATCAACATTGGCCAATCCAAGATCCGCATCCAACAACACAACACGACGGCGTAATTCGGCAAGTGCAATACTGAGATTCACTGCAATATTGCTTTTACCCACACCGCCTTTACCTCCGGAAACGGCTATCACCTGAACGGGACGCATTTGACTCATCGCCTGTTAACTCCATTTTCGAAAACGCAAAATTTAATGTGAACTGAGTATAGATACGGAATTGGTTTTCAACAAAGACACCGCTTTGGCGACCAGTTGGTGTGCTTTGGCGACTTCTATGTGTTTGGGAATGTCCTGGCCATCAGTGGTATAAGCCACTGGCAAACCTGATTGCATCACCACCCCCATCGCCTCACCCAGGCTGGCCGTTTCATCCAGTTTGGTCAGCACACAGCCTTGTAAATTTGCCACACCGTAAGCATGAACAGACGCCTTGAGCATTTGCGCCTGACTGTTGGATGACATCACCAGATAGGTTTTTATTTGACGCAACATAGCGAGTGATTCCAGTTGCATTTTTAATTGCGGATCACCGTGACGGAAACCTGCTGTATCGATCAAAACCAGCGAACAATGACGCAGACTTTTCAACAAACCATCCAATGATTGACTCTCATTCACTACCCGCACTGGCACCCGTAAAATTCGTGCCAGTGAACGCAATTGATCGTGTGCCGCAATCCGATAAGTATCAGTAGTGATCAGGGCAACCTTATCGGCGCCGTGTTGCAACACATAACGGGCCGCCAATTTTCCGATAGTGGTGGTTTTACCCGCACCCGTTGGCCCGACAAACGCAAACACTCCACCCTGATCAACAATATCGCGTCCCTGAATCGGTAATTGATGTGCAAGATTCGCCAATGCATCCGGCCAGGCTTCATT
>CBFGPN010000069.1:0-17886 GCA_965650675.1 uncultured Cellvibrio sp. | reverse complement strand
CAACAAAATATCACCACCTGCACGCAGTGATTGCTTGATAATTTGTAATTCATTGGCGTAAGTATTGAGATTCTTACTGGAGATAAATCCATTACCCAATTGCAGTTGGCCTGCTTCACCATGAGAAATAATTTGAATGGATTGAATGTCACTCTGTTGTGAAACGGCGCGTGCAATTTGTTGCAACCCGTCTTCTTCCGAATTGAGATATATAACTTCAGTACCTTTAGCGATATTCATTAAAAGCTGATCTGCATCAGGTACCCGACTATCTACAAATACCAAAATCGAGTTTGATTTAGCTGCAATACTGGCAACACTAATTGATGCGTGCGTAGCAGGCATAAACCGCTGCTGTTGTGTTGGAGCAGCGTAAGCGCACTGAACCGCTGTCGCCAAGGCCGCACTGCACAACATACTGAGCGAATCACGCTTGGGGGCACAGCGATTGGAAGTTTGTATTGGGTTTGCCTTGGGGAGAATGATCCGTGACATGGTATTTCCTCGGTAATCGTTTAAGCGTTTCAATAAATTTTTACTTACAAATAATCGCGTTTTTTAAGCTACAGATAGTGAATTTTTTACGCGAATAACGTTAGCTTCACTGAAAGTATCTTCATTCCAAAAACTCAGATTGGTGTACTGATTAAATAAATCGGGAGGTAAAATAGTTTTACGGTGCTGGGCAGCCACTTTTGAGCGAACCCGATGCAAACCATCAAGCCCTAATGCCTGATCAAACTCTGGAGCATCGTATTGAACATTATTAAAATCGTGCTCATACCAAGGCTCGCCTATAAATTCATATACCAGCCGCATCACCTTTTCAGGTGCTTCAGCGAGCAAGTCATATTCAATTAATAATAATGATTTCGCATGCTGACCATAGTAGGCATCCTTCAATGCGGCCCAGGCAAAACCTACTAGCCGATTCCGCTGCGCTAAAGTCTCGACACGGCTATAAACTGTATTGCGCTCTATGTCATCGTTATAGAGTTTGGTATTTTCAAAAGGATTCGCACGATAAATTTTTTCGATGCTATCCATAATCCAAGCCACATTGCGTACGCAGGCAATCACTTTAGCTTGAGGATATAAATCCATTAATGCTGGTAATTTTGAACACCACATGCGATTGGTATCAAAAATAATGTTTTTATCTTTTTCGTCGGCATAATAACTTTCAAAAAGCCCTTTTAGTAAACGCCTTCGTTGGGCTTGGGTAATCATGGGGCCGTATTCGCTGCCCGCACTGAATTGATTCAACAGACCACCAAACAAACCACCGACCGGGCTGGTCATACCAGCGTAAAAACGTGGGTTCTGCCTCAACAGCGCCGCCAGCAAAGTGGAACCCGAACGCGGCAAGCCGGAGATAAAATGAAATTTTTGTGTATCAGGCAAGATAATTTCTCACTAATAAAAATAAATTGTTCAGTATGGCTTTTAAAATAGCGCGTCCGTGCGCCTCACGAGATATTCTCAAACCTAATTGCGTGACGGAAAAATCCCCTCTGTTGCAATGATAAAGTTGGTTCCCAGAAATGGATTGCGTAAACCAATCGGCTGACTACCACCTGCGGACTGTACGGTCACATTGACGTTCACGGCTGTATTGATTACTTCAGGATTGGCCAAGGTTACAGGGCTGGTGCCCAGTTGATCAGACCAGATAGTTGCACTACCTGGACCGCCACCCGATGCAGACAGGATATTATTGGTTGCCGAAGGTGTTGCCGATGGATTCGAACTGGTACCTGCCACTTGTAAAGTGCCTGTGCTTGTGGCCGTTGCAGTTGTTGTAGCCACATGGTTGTGAATTGGCATTTGCGATATGTTCAGGGTTGTACTTTCAATACCCGATTTTTCACCCTGCACAATAGTCGTTAACCCAGGACCATTACCCATACCTACCGGGCTACGACTGCGATAATCGGGTAATGCAAAGGTCGTTATCCCATCACCACCAAAGGTAGTACCCAATAACGAAAATAAAGCAGAGTTTTGCGCAATCGGCATTAATTGGCCAGCACAGAGTGCCCAACCACGAGGGGGAAAATTAAAACCAACCATGCGGATTTCACCAAGAAACGGTTCAGACATACTTCTTCTCCTTAATCAATTTAAATTAATTTTTAGTCAGTAAAGCAGGGAAAAATGACAAGGAATTGATTAATTAAATTTTTCAAAAAAAATCGCTTGTTGAAAAAAGCAAGTCGTCAAAAACAACCGCCTGATAAATTCTCATAACCTTGACCATTAGAACTTTAGGTCACAATTAAAAAAACGCTACAAAAATGTTGGGGATGAATGGTTTATGTGTAAACAGGTAACCAAATCGCTCAGCTGTCCAAATCACACTGCAGTCCAAATCACACTGCAGTCCAAATCATAGTGTCGTGAGTATCGGAGGATTCGGTAATTTTAAATCCAAGCGCAAGATAGAGTTTTTTCGCTCTGATATTCTGTTGATCAACGGCGAGCTTCAATTGTGTTTTTCGTTTTTTAGTCAATAACTGAATAGCGGATAATATTGTAGTGCCATAACCTTTATTTCTTACTTTTTGCGCCAACACCATATCCACAATATGCAGCTCATGTTTTGATTGATTCAAAGTAATTTTACCAATCGGCTCGTCGTTAAATTCAACAACAAAATTAACGGCATTCGGGAAACGTTGGGCGTAGGAAGATTGCTGTAACACAAATTGTTGCTTCAGCAATAAATCGACTTGTGGCTTTGGTATAGGCATCAAATAAAGATATTCACGTGTAGAACAAAATAATGCCTCGCTAAACGCCTGATCTTCCGAGCTTGCAACACGCAAGGTAAATTCATCCGGCAAAAGAATACTATCCAATAAATCACTCGACATACGAAGCTTCCTTAAATTTAGCCACCACAGCCGAAAACTGATTATAAACAGCCGGTAATTCTTTATTAATCGATTCCATTTCCTGATGATTAAATACCTGCATACCTCCAACCGGCTGAAACACTTTCCCTGGTATTTTTGAATGAAAGTTCATACGCTCTTGCATTTTTATCAATCCAGATGAGCTTATCGTCAGATTAAAATGAGTTGCAATATCCGTTATGGCTCCGGCATCCAATATTGAGTAATCAACAACCCTGACATCGGGTGATAAATATTGTTTTCGCATTTCAGATAATAAATCCCGCAGTACCTGAATACGAAACTCCAGTAATGAAGCCTTGTCGCCTGACAGCGAGAACACCGGATGAAAAGCAGACATGATTATATCTCCGGACATATGCCTTCCAACTGAACGCTGATGTGACGCCAAAATTTCCACTGGATTACGCAGTAAAAATACGGACGGAACATCGGGATAAATAGTACGAATCAGATCCCAACGAAAAATGTCCCAGGCATTCCATTTAATAATCACGTTTTGTCTATCAGGAAAAATGCTGGCCTGTAAATTAATGAATTGCTGCAAATAATACTGCTGCTGTTTTGGCGTTAAGCTGTTGTCCAATAAAATTTCGGTTAACACCGGCGATTCAGAGAATACACAAGTTGAATCCAGCTCGGATAAACAACCGGAAACCAGCGTCGAACCGCAACGGGAAAGATGATAAATAAAACCGGCCGGTTCTATAGCAGCCCGCGATAGGCTTTGCTCATTCAATGAAAATAATGATGTTCGTGGCTGAATAATGTGGTTCAACAAAATGCCTTGCCGGTAACGGGAAATAGTTTCATCCTGAAAAGGTTCAGTTGCATGCCCATCAGCAAGGCACCAATAAACACTGCGCGATTTTGCATGATAGGCATAAGGCAACCAATGCCCAGCTAATTTTACGGATCCATCATCAATAATGTTTTGATTGAATCGATTCAATTCAGCAAGCAGTTGTTGATTATGAATTGCGGGTACGCCCCACAAAGATTTGATTATGTCCAACAAACCGGTTACGGAAGTTGCTTGCTTGCACCGGGTTAATTGCGCAGGCGAGCTGATTAATTCGCAATAAGCAGAAAAAAGTGCTTTCACATAACACCCGCTTTAATTTTATCGATTAACCAGTCATTCACCACACAATCAATCACCAGATTAATTCTATCTTCATCGCCATGATTATAAACTTCGTGTATCTGGTCGGCATTGAAATACCATAATTCACCAGCGCACATAGGAATTTTTTTCTGATCCACAATAAAACTGACTGCATCACTGGTATAAATGGGAAGATGCAAGCGTGCTTCGCCAGACTCCATATTCAATCCATGATCGCGATGCGGTTTTATTTCAGCACCAGCATGCAAACGCATCAATCGTGCGGATTTAATCGGGCACTGCAGCTGATTCAAAATAGATTGCAATGCGGGACAGGAATCCAATACAGGCAAGTTTTGCCAATCATTCCCCGCTGCAATTGCAAAACTTTGCAATATTGTATGAGCATGAAGATATTGCTGCTGACAACGCAAAGGTAAAACATCCCAATCCCCCAGATAATCCTTGTTATTAACGTGATCGACCCAATCAGGTTGCAAGACCAACAACCGTCTAACTTCTGCCTGCAATTGCTCAAGGGAAACCAGGCAATCAACACGGGCAAATGAAATCGTTGTTTGCTCTGTAAGAGTAGAAAAATTATGCAAAGCTCATCTCCTGTTTAGCTTATTCAGTTCCAATAACGGCATGAGTATAGCAATGTCTTAAAAAAGCAAATTGGGTTACACTCGTTTTGTAATCAAAATTACTGCGAATGAATAATGCAAAAATTCAATTTTTTTATCCCCCGTGTGCTGTGGTTAACCGGCTTGAGCGGCGCCGGAAAATCAACAACCGCCAATATTCTCAAAACAGAATTTGATCAAATGGGAATTATGAACTATTTATTGGATGGCGATATTTTGCGCCAGGGTTTATGTAATGACCTGGGTTTTTCAGAAGCAGACCGTTATGAAAACTGTCGGCGTATGGCAGAAGTGGCCAAACTGTTTGTCAACGAAGGTTATATGGTCATTTGCGCCAACATTTCACCCTACAGAAATATGCGTCAAATGATTCGCAAACGGTTTTCTGACAGTCAGTTTATTGAAGTATTTATTGATGCACCTTTATCTGTTTGCGAAGCACGCGACCCAAAGGGTCTTTACAAAAAAGCTCGTGCAGGCAGCATTACATTATTTACCGGTATAGATTCAGAATACGAAGCACCGGCGAATCCGGAAATACATTTGCGTACAGATTTGGAAACACCGGAAATGTGCGCACAAAAAATTATTGAATTTTTACAATCGGTATCATAGAAAATTCACGTCATTCCTGCGACGGCAGGAATCCATAGAGCAAAAAGCTGGATCCCTGCCTTCGCAGGGATGACGGGAATAATAATAGCGGAGATAAGATTAAATGCGTGTTGTAATATTGCCGGATGCCGATGCTGTTGCCAAAAATGGTGCCGATATTTTCATCCAACAAATCCAGCAAAAACCGAATTCGGTTTTGGGATTGGCAACAGGCTCAACTCCACTTGCTTTGTATCAACAATTAATCGCAGCCTGCCAACAGAAAAAAATATCGTTTAAAAATATCAGCAGTTTTAATCTGGATGAATATCTGGGAATCGCGCCAGCACATCCACAAAGTTACCATTCTTTCATGAATCTGAATTTTTTTAACCATATTGATATTGATAAAGCCGCTACCCATATTCCTCAGGGGGACGCAATTGATCCTTTTATTGCATGTGAAGAATATGAAAATAAAATCAGGGAAAAAGGCGGTATCGATATTCAATTACTGGGTATTGGTCGTAACGGCCATATAGGTTTTAACGAACCCTCTTCTTCACTGATGTCACGCACAAGAATTAAAACCTTAACCCGAGCCACTATTGACGATAACGCACGTTTTTTTGCTCCTGATGAATTTCAACCTCACCTGGCAATCACAATGGGTATTGGAACAATATTGGATGCAAAAAAAATTATTTTACTGGCAACCGGAAAATCAAAAGCTGCTGCAATCAAGGCATGTGTCGAAGGCCCATTAAGTGCCGCCTGCCCCGCATCTGCATTGCAACTTCATCCGCAGGTTATTTTAATTCTGGATGAAGATGCCGCATCGGAATTGAGCGATGTGGAATTTTATCGGCATATTGAAAGGGAGAATTTGAAATTGAGGGAGAGGCAATCGCCCTCACCCTAACCCTCTCCCAAAGGGAGAGGGGACTAAATCACTTCGTATTAAGCAGGGAGTAACAATCCCCTCTCCCTCCGGGAGAGGGCTAGGGTGAGGGCAAAAAGGTGTTTTCAAATCACAAAATCAACATCAACAAAAACGGCAAACTGACAAAAGAAACCAAGGTAGATACAACCACCATAGCAGCAACTTCATCGGCATTGCGATTAAAACGCACTGCAATCATGTAATTAAATACCGCGACCGGCATAGCACTTTGCAACAGCACAACATTACGCTCCACACCTTGCAAATTGAGCAGCAAACAAATTGCCCACCCTACAGCCAAGCCGCCAAAAATTCGCAGACAGCTCACAAAAAAACTTCGTTTCCAGGTTCTGATTTTTAATTTCGCCAGCGAAACACCCAACGCAATTGTCATCAGCGGAATCGCAATACCACCGAGTAAATCCAATGTATTTCCCAACCAACGCGGCAATTGTGTATCAGTCACCAATACCACTACTGAAATCAACATGGAATAAATAACCGGTTGCTGCAGCATGGTTTTAAAACGTTCACGATTGGTTTGCCCGCGGTCTGCCACTATCCACAAACCGAAAGTAAAAGTGGCAATCATCATTACCATAAATGAACCCAATGCCAACGCCAAACCCAATTGTCCATAAGCAAATAAACAAAGCGGCAAACCCATGTTGCCATTATTGGGTAAAACAACAGAGGGTAGATAAGTTGGAATATCCCAACGCAAATAGCGGAAAATTAAAAACGCGATGACACCTATAGAAAATAAAATCAACGCCGTTGCAATAGCGACCTGCCCCATCACTTGCGGATCAACATCAACTTTAGCCATAGTGCCTAAAATCAAACAAGGTGATCCAATATTCATCACCAGTTTGGAAACAAAATCTGCAGGATATTCCTCGCCGGATTTGCCCCAGATATAACCCGCAAGAGTTGAAATAAAAATCGGCGCAAGAATTGCAAATAATTCAGAGATCATGTTGCCCTCACCCTAGCCCTCTCCCGGAGGGAGAGGGAACTTCACGCACACTGATTGAGAGCAAACTAAAAAAATATTCATGTAACTATTAAATCCGCTAAACGGGGAGTTTATTCCCTCTCCCTCTGGGAGAGGGCCAGGGTGAGGGCCTATTTTGAACGCAACGAGTTATACCAATTTACATCGCGTGAATATTTATCCACTTGATCAGCAACATCCAGCACTAATGCAAACAATGCCATACGCACCAACACACCATTATCAGTCTGACGAAAAATGGCGAGATTGGGATTTGCATTTAAATCATTGTCCAATTCATTGGCTTCAGGGCGGGAATCTCGCGGCAATGGATGCATAATGACGGTATTGGGTTCACAAAATTCAGTGTAAATAGATTGATTCAAACGAAAACGGCCGCGATATAAATCCGCTTCTTCTTTTGATGCAAAACGTTCTTCCTGAATACGGGTTGAGTAAGCAATATCAACATGCGAGATAGACGATGTTAATTGGTCTGTTACTGTGACCTGATGTCCCGCTGTGCGCAAAGCATCGACAATATATTCCGGCATCTCCAATTCTTTTGGTGAGACCAGTGTGAGTTGAATATTGTCGAACACACATAACAATTTACAAAGTGAATGCACCGTACGCCCGTGCTTCAAATCGCCAATCATCGCAATACGCAAACCATCAATACCGCGACCTTGCGAATGCAATTCTTTACGAATCGTATATAAATCCAATAAAGCTTGTGTGGGATGTTCATTGGCACCATCACCACCATTGATCACCGGTACACGACTGCCTTCAGCAAATTCCGCCACGCTACCGGATTGTGGATGACGCATACAAATTACATCACTGTAACCGGATAAAACACGCGCTGTATCAAACAGCGATTCGCCTTTGGTAATGGATGTTGATTCAAAACCCGTTGTCTCGCGAACATTGCCGCCGAGCAAATTAAATGCAGAACCAAAACTCACTCGCGTTCGCGTACTGGGTTCGAAAAACATATTGCCGAGAATTGCCCCTTCCAACACACGCGTGACTTTATGACGAAGCGCGTAAGGTTCCATTGAATCCGCAACCGCAAAAATGCGTTGGATATCGCCGCGATCAAACTGTTGGATGGAAAGAATATGAGCGCCGGTAAAATTCACTGTGATGTCCTTAGCGGGATGACCGCTGATGGGCTAAAGAGGGGATTTGAAATTGGGGTCATTCTAGCAAAGTGAGGACCCCTCACCCTAGCCCTCTCCCAAAAGGAGAGGGAACTATTCCCCACTTTGAAAAAGGGGGGTTAGGGAGGATTTAAAATCTCAGAAAAATTTAACCATCTTAAATCCCTCCCCAGCCTCCCTTTTTCAAAGGGAGGAGCCAATCCCCTCTCCTTCTGGGAGAGGGCCAGGGTGAGGGTTACTCCAAGATCAACTTTCGAGTATCCGCAACAGCCTTCAACTCCGGCAAATGTTTTTTCGCCAATTCAATAACCCTTTCCGCTGTCGCACGATAAGTGGTTAATTTTCCACCCATCATGCTAATCACTTTCGGATTGGTTTCATCATCGCAGACTAAAATCACATCACGCGGACGTGAAAAAGCATTTTTATCAGAACGCGGCAGCACACGTAATCCGGCAAAAGAATTTATCTGTTCAGGTAATTGCAGGTCAGGAAAATAATGCAATAGTGTTTCGATCAAATAATTTTTTTCTTCTTCACTCATCTGCGCGCTTTCAGGTTCACCCTGATGCAGTCTTTCAGTAGTGCCTACCATCAATTGTCCTTTCCAGGGCAACACAAAAATTGCACGGCGATCTCGTGGTGATTCAAGATAAAAATGTTGATTGAGTAATGGTGGCAATAATAAATGGCTGCCTTGAATTAAATCCACTTGCGACAAAAGAATTGTTGGTGAAATTTTTTGACTAACTTCTGTTGCCCATGCACCAGCAGCATTAATGATCAAGTCACAAGTAACCGTCAACTCCTGTCCACCCTGCTCATAAACGACTTGTGATTTTTCGCCTTGAATTTCGGCAGCAACAAATCGCGCAGGAATTTTCACTTCGGCACCCAGTGATTGGGCTGAACGTAAAACAGCTCTTGTTAATTCTGCATCATCGGTTTGCGCTTCCTGATAACGAAAAACCGCTTTTAATTTTTCTTTTTTTAATCCGATTAAATGTTGCCATTCAGAATTCAATAATTGACAAAAACGGGAATTTTTATCCAAACCTGCCAACAGCGAATAAAGGCTTAAACCGGCGCGAATAGTAAAAGGCGAACGAGTGGAACTTTCGTAAATCGGAATATGTAAATTAGATAGATGTACCAGCGATGGAGCCAATTTTAATAACAGCGCACGTTCTTGCAAACTTTCACGCACCAACCCAAACTGCGCTGTTTCCAAATAACGCAGACCACCATGAATTAATTTCGATGATTTGCTCGATGTTCCCGCCGCCGCCGCCGTTTGCTCCAACACTAATACCGAATAACCCGCCGCTACTGCTGCTTGCGCAACGCCTGCGCCTTGTATGCCTGCACCGATTACGACGAGATGGTAGTTCATGTTTTTATCCTGTATTGGTTCTTTCCCTGATCATTATAGTTAGAATCCAAGATTTCACTTGACACTTTTCGTACTGTTGATGGCAATACTCACCTGATTGGAAAGCAACAGAAAATCAAGGGTCATATATTTCTCATACACATCAGCTTTTGAATGACAGATTTTCATTGTTTCAGACAAGGTCTTTTTACCGTCAATTAAATTAGAAAATTGGGTTATGTCAGAATAGCGGGATATAAATGCGTCCGAGGCACCTTCCGACTTGAGAATTGTCAGAGTTTCTTGAACTTGTGAATTCCATTGTTGTTGAAGTCCAGAGTAAGTGGTTGGCTCAAGCGACATGCAAGTCGCAATCAACCTAAAATCATCCATCACTTCATCTGTTGCTTTCAAAACAACGGATTCATCAAAAGAGGACGCACCTAATTTTCCACAACCAACGACGCATAATATTATTCCTAACAAAAAATAACGGCGCATATCTCTATAACCTCCAAAATTTACATTTCCAATACATCCACAATCTGTACCCCTGACCCAGCAGGCTTCACATCAGGCACGCCACAGCTTTCATCGTCATCATTCGATTGTTCCCTATTCAAATGCAAATTCACAAAATCAAATTTTGTTACGTCAGCTAACTGTGATGGCTGAATATTTTGGATTGCAGTGAAGATAGTATCGGTGCGCCCAGGAAATTGTTTTTCCCATTGGTTGATCATGTCTTTGATGGCTTGACGCTGCAAATTGTCTTGTGAGCCGCACAGGTTGCAAGGAATAATCGGGAATTCTTTTAACTTCGCAAAAGTTTCTATGTCGCTTTCCGAACAATAGGAAAGAGGACGAATCACAATATTGCGTTTATCATCAGCTAATAATTTCGGTGGCATGGCTTTTAATTTGCCACCGTAAAACATATTTAAAAATAAAGTGTGGATAATATCGTCGCGGTGATGCCCCAATGCAATTTTGGTTGCGCCAATTTCTTCAGCGAATCCATATAAAGTCCCACGACGCAAACGTGAACAAAGACCGCAGGTAGTTTTTCCTTCAGGGATTACACGCTTCACAATCGAGTATGTGTCGCGTTCAATGATGTGATATTCAACGCCCAATTTTTTCAAATATTCCGGCAATACATGCTCGGGAAATCCAGGTTGCTTTTGGTCCATATTCACTGCGACCAAATCAAAATGTATCGGCGCTGTTTTTTGCAGGCTCATCAAAATATCCAGCATGGTGTAAGAATCTTTACCGCCGGATAAACACACCATGACCTTGTCGCCTTCCTCAATCATGTTGTAATCAATAATCGCCTGCCCCGTTAAACGACGCAGACGTTTTTGCAGTTTGTTAAATTCAAACCGCTCGCGGCCCTGAACATCAAGAATAGCGGGGCCGGATGTTTGGGCCTGACTGGAATCCAACAGAGGATCGACAATGGAATTGAGCATAAGAAGTACCGGATATCATCGGAATTCGAAAAAGTGCCGCATTGTACGGATTTTGTGTGCCGGAAGGAAATTGCTTGACCTTGCCATAATGGTAAAGATTAACCTGATTCCAGATTGATCGACATCATGTATCAGGAGGCATCTATCATGTACAAATTCAAAGTAGAGACTATGACCTGTGGTGGCTGTGGCGCTGCGGTAACCCGTGCCATACAAGCGGCGGACAAAGATGCCCGCGTAACCACATTTCCGGCAATTCGTCGGGTTGAAGTGGAATCCCGATTGACTCGGGAAGCCTTGATATGGGTACTCAATGAGGCGGGCTACCCAGCCTCGCCAGAAGCTTAGGTAACTCGTCATGAACAAACCACAGATGTTGCAATTAAACATTGAAGGCATGACCTGTGCCTCCTGCGTGGCACATGTTGAACGGGCCTTGTCGCAAGTTACAGGTGTTGATGCCGTGAGCGTTAACCTGGCAACCGAACGAGCACAATTGCAATTATCGCAAGACGTACCGCTGGAGGCGCTGATTGAAAAGGTGAAACAAGCGGGCTACTCGGCACAGCTCGCTCAGGATTCTGATCAAGATGCCAGCGAAAAACGTGAACAAGAACAGCAAGCATTAACTCGGCAGTTCAAATTGAGTTTGCTAGCGACCTTGCCAGTTTTTGTATTGGAAATGGGCGCTCATCTTATTCCAGCATTTCATCATTGGCTGATGGCGCACCTGGGAAATTGGAACTGGATTATTCAAGCCATTCTCACCAGCTTTGTGATGTTTGTGCCCGGAAAAATTTTCTACCAAAAAGGGTTACCTGCCCTCGCCCGCTTTGCACCTGATATGAACTCACTGGTTGCAATTGGCAGTTTGGCTGCCTGGAGTTATTCATTGGTCGCCACTTTTTTACCGAATGTTTTACCCGAGGGAACCGTCAATGTGTATTACGAAGCAGCGGCAGTCATAGTCACCTTGATATTGTTGGGGCGATTAATGGAAGCGCGTGCAAAAGGTCGCACCAGTGAAGCCATTTCACATTTGGTAAAACTTCAACCTCACACCGCAACCCGAATCGAAAATGGGCAACACCAAATTGTCGATATTGCACAAATTCAAATTGGCGATAATTTGCTGGTGCATCCCGGTGAACGCATTGCGTTGGATGGTGAAGTGATTGAAGGTGAATCCTTTGTGGATGAATCCATGATGACCGGTGAATCAGTGCCGGTTAAAAAAACAATCGCAACAAAATTAACGGGTGGCACATTAAATACCACTGGCTCGCTGACTTATCGCGTAACCAAAATTGGTAAAGACACAGTGCTTGCGCAAATTATTGAATTGGTTGAAAGCGCACAGGGCTCGAAATTACCAATTCAGACATTGGTTGATCAAATCACTCGCTGGTTTGTACCTGCTGTAATCTTGATTGCATTGATCACATTTTTAGTTTGGTTTTTTATTGGGCCCGAACCTGCGTTAAGTTTTGCGTTAGTCAATGCAGTGGCGGTGTTGATTATCGCCTGCCCTTGCGCCATGGGTTTGGCAACTCCAACATCCATTATGGTGGCCACAGGTCGCGCCGCTAACATGGGGTTATTATTTCGCCGTGGCAGTGCATTGCAAAGCCTTGCTGAAATCAACACTATTGCGTTTGATAAAACTGGAACACTGACTGAAGGAAAACCCTCGCTCACTGATTTTGTCACCACAGCGGATTTTGAAAAAAATTATTTGCTGTCACTGGCAGCTGCAGCCGAACAACACTCGGAGCACCCCATAGCCAATGCACTGGTGAAAGCAGCTGAAATGAATTCAATTTCACTCGGCAAACTGGAAACTTTCGAAACCATAACCGGGAATGGAATTACCGCCAGCGTATCGGGCGAAAAAATTGTGATTGGTGCTGATCGCTTGTTTCATTTTTTAGGAATATCGCTGGGTGATTTAACTGAAACCGGAAAAAAATTGTCCACACAAGGCAAAACACCTATATATATGTCCGTCAATAATCGTGCAGCAGCGGTTATGGCATTGGCCGATACAATCAAACCAGGAACTCGGGAAGCGTTACACAATTTGCATCAATTAGGATTCAAAATTGCCATGATCACCGGCGACAACCAAATCACCGCAAAAGTCATTGCCGAAGAGTTGGGAATTGATCTGGTGATCGCCGAAGTTATGCCTGAACAAAAAGTGGCGGCGGTAAAAGAATTGCGCAATCAACAAGGTGCAATTGCATTTGTCGGTGATGGCATCAACGATGCACCTGCGTTAGCAGAAGCTGATCTTGGCCTTGCAATAGGGACAGGAACGGATGTCGCTATTGAAAGCGCGGATTTAATATTGGCCAGCGGTAATATACAAGGCGTGCCACGGAGTATTGCTTTGGCGCGTGCAACTATGCGTAATATCAAACAAAATTTATTTTGGGCATTTGCTTACAATGTAGTATTAATTCCCGTAGCGGCTGGTATTGCTTATCCAATTAACGGATGGTTGCTTTCACCTATGTTGGCGGCAGCGGCTATGGCGTTATCCAGTGTATTTGTTGTCACCAATGCGTTGAGATTACGCAAGCAAAAATTGCATGATCAATTTGAAACTGCACAATGAGGTAGTCAGATGAATCACGACAACCCAAAAAAACTGACTGGTCGCAAAACACCCGTTAAGCAAAAAACGCTGGAATTAGCCGATGCACATGCACAGGGTTTACACAGCATCGGTGAAGCAGCGAAATTAACCGGGCTCAGCACCAAAATGATTCGCCATTATGAAACTCTGGGGCTGATATCACCCGGCAACCGTACTTATGCGAATTATCGAATCTACCAAACACGCGACATTCAATTGTTGCACTTTATAAAAAGTGCGCGCGATTTGGGATTTTCGATGAAACAGATAGCAATACTCACCAGTCTTTGGCAAGATTCGAATCGCAACAGTAGCGATGTAAAAAAATTAGCCTTGGAACATATCAAAGAGATGGATGAACGTATCCAACTCTTGCAGCAAATGCGACAGGCATTGAGTGAGTTGGCCGAGCGCTGCCACGGAGATTCTCGCCCTGATTGCCCAATATTGAACGCAATGGTTTGCCACCATTAACCGGTACTCTGAATGATCGCACGCAAACGCCTGCTGACAATTGTTATTGCCCTCTGTGTGTGGCTACCGCTACAGGCAATTGCAGGCCAATGGTTGCATTGTGTGAACATGGAAGCTGTTTTGAGTGACGGAAAAAATACTCTGGATAAAACAGAGCCAATGCCTTCACATCCCTGTCATCAAACATCAGATATTCAAATCACTGCCGATAATATTCAAACATCGAACGAAACATCCAATACTCCTTGCAACCATTGCCAGTTTGTTTGTCATTGGCATTGTGTGATTTTATTAACCGAATTGATTTCCGCTAAAATTGATTTTATTCGAGATTACTCACCGTTTGAAATCACATCGCATGTGCAACCCGTGCTGGAAACACCGCAACGGCCACCACAAGCCTGATTCTGTCGATATTTATAAGCATTGAGACTCTTGTTTTAGATGACTTCCATTTAAAAAAGCATCTCTGATAATCAAATTATATAGACTAAATTCAATAAAAATTTTGAAAAGTACAGGTATCAATATGAACCAAAAAAATCTGTTCTGGCGATGTGCATGGCTCGCGTTTGGCAGCCTGCTAATCAGTGCATGTGCCACTCAACCACCACAAAATTCTGCACGTGAAGTTGCACAAGCATTAAACAAAAAATATCCTGAAATAAATTTTTCAGTCATTCACTCTTCACAGGCAACAGCAACAAATCTGACCAACAAACTCGGTTTACAACAAGCAATACAAATTACACTGTCACACTCACCTCAGGTACAAATGCAATTGGCGCAATTAGGAATAGCCGATGCACAAAGCGTTCAGGCAGGTCTGATCAGCAATCCGCATCTCAGTTTGGGTGCGATGAAACCGGAGGAAGGTGGAAAATGGAAATTGGAAGCGGGTTTAAGTCAGCCCTTACTGGATTTATTCACACGTTCGTTGCGAAAACATATGGCAGAGGATGCACTGGTCAACACCCAATTGCGATTGCAAATTGCATTACAGGAATTGATTGCCGATACCAGTGAGTTATATTTTTCTGCCGTCGCCGCACAACAACAATGGCAAATCCAAAGTCACCTGTACCAGGCAACTCAAGCTCGGCAACAATTGGCATTTGCATTACTGCAAGCCGGCAACATGGCTGAAAATAATTTTTTATATTACGACAATGAACTGCGCAACGTGCAACAAACATTGGAAAAACGCAAAGCAGATGTACGAAATGCAGAATTCAAGCTCTTGAACCAACTTGGGTTGCCATCTACAGTTAGTATTAGTCTGCCACAGCAATTATTACCTATTCCTGAAGAAAGTTTTTCTCACCCGGACCTGCTTGAACAAGCAAAAAAAAATCGTCTGGATATACAAATAGCAAAGCAGGAATTACAGCTGTTGGAAAAACAACGGCAGCTGATCGCCAAAGAAAATGGCTGGCGCAATATGGAAATTGGCATAAATGCCGAACGCGAAGCCGATGGTGAACGCAGCATCGGACCTGAAATTGAATTTGCACTTCCTGTTTTCAACAGAGGGCAAGGTAAAATTGCCGCAATCGATGCCAAAATTTCCCGCACCAGAGCTCAAGCAAACCAATATGAACTGGATGCCGACACACAAATTGCTACCTGTATTCAGCAAATAGATTCAGCAAAAAAACAACTGAAAATTTTAAGCGACGCATTAAAAATTGCTGAAAAACGTGTAACGCTGTCTAACCGTGAAGTGAACTTTATGCTCACCAGCCCATTTGAGTTATTGGATATTAAACGTCAGGAAATAAAACTGGCGCAAACTTATACCAATGAATTAAAAAATTACTGGAATGCGCGCAGCCAATTGGAATTGGCGATTGGCCAAGCGCTCCCTGCCGTTACCCACGAAGTTGCCACAGAAACAGAACACAACCCGGATCACAGTTCTCACTCTAGTCACTCTGGTCACTCTAGTCACTCTGGTCACTCTAGTCACTCTGGTCACTCTGAACACTCTGAACACTCTGAACACTCTGAACACTCTGAACACTCTGAACATTCAGATCACCAAAATCATCAGGAGCACTGATTATGATTAGTCGTCGTCATTTATTATTAGGTAGCACTCTGGGTTTGGGTGCGGGATTGATTGCCAGCAGTTTGCGTTTATCCGCAGCAGAAGATCATTCAGGCCACCATAATCATTCAATGGATCACTCTGCACATAAGCCACAGAAAAAAAATGTTGTTAGCACCAAAAATATTCCTGCTGTCAACACAAAAAAAACAGACATGACTACACAAGGTTATCGTCCGGTGATTACACCTAATGGCCGCACCTTGTCATATCGCATGAATGAAGGCGTGAAAGAATTTCATTTAATCGCGGAAGAAATCGAACATGAATTTGCACCCGGCACCAAAATAAAAGCCTGGGGTTATAACGGCAGCACACCAGGCCCAACCATTGAAGCCGTTGAAGGTGATCGCGTTCGAATTTATGTCACCAATAAATTACCGGAACATACGAGTATCCATTGGCATGGCATTTTATTACCCTGGGGGATGGATGGTGTGAGTGGTTTAACTCAACCACCGATTAAACCCGGTGAAACTTTTGTTTACGAATTTACATTGCAACAACACGGCACACACATGTATCACCCGCATGCGGATGAAATGGTGCAAATGGCGATGGGATTAATGGGCATGTTTATTATTCATCCCCAAAATTCCACTGAAAAAATTGATCGCGATTATGCAATTTTGTTGCACAACTGGGCAGTGCATCCCGGCACTTATCGACCTGACCCCAATGTGATGACTGAATTTGATTTGTGGACAATGAATAGCAAAGTTTTTCCTGCAATTGAATCCATGGTCGCGCAAACCGGTGAGCGCGTGCGCATTCGCGTTGGAAATTTATCTATGTGGAATCACCCGATACATTTGCACGGTGTGCAATTCGACGTAACAGGTTCCGACGGTGGTCGCTGGCCACAAAATCAGTGGCGAAAAGAAGTCACTGAAATTGTGGGCGTTGGTCAAACGCGTGATCTGGAATTTATTGCTGTTCCCGGCGATTGGGCATTTCATTGTCACATGAGCCATCACACCATGAATGCAATGGGACATGATGTACACAATATGATTGGTGTAAAACAACCGGAAGCACAAATCAATAAAGTTTTGCCTGATTACATGGCTATGGGCGAAAACGGAATGGCTGAACATCAGGTTCACACCGATATGGGACACATGCCTGGCCCTGAAAACACATTGCCAATGATGATGGGCGAAGGCAATTACGGAAAATTGGAAATGGGCGGTATGTTTTCCATGATACGTGTGCGTGATCAATTAGGTGACCAAGCGGATTTGTATAAAGCACCTGAGGGAACACAGGCCAGAAAAGTGACTTCTGTGCCGAATGGAATTCCGGTTTGATTTTTTGGTATTTTTTTCGAGCGAAACACCCTCTCCCCTGCCCCTCTCCCATAAAGGGAGAGGGGAACTGGTTTTGTTCAATTTCTTTCTGAAACTCACAATTTTCAAATCTGTCCACTTTCTTTATT
>CBFGPN010000068.1:0-18147 GCA_965650675.1 uncultured Cellvibrio sp. | reverse complement strand
GTCCCCAGGTGTAACCAATGTGCGCAGCAGGCGCATCGACTTCAAGCCAACCCAGTTGATCAGGCTTTTTTAACATAGACGCGACAGGCTTATTGACACGCGTAACCAAAGGCAAGGAAGCAGCAACAGCACCGTATTTAAATAAATCCCGACGATTCATCCTCCATCTCCTGATCATTATTGTTTGTATAGGCCCAATTGGATTTCGCGCATTTATATCACGCTTGAATTATATTGACTACATATGATCGAATATGATCGACATTTCAAAACTGCGAATGTATGATCTTTCAAAAATAAAGGCACACTCTTTCATGAGCCCTTTAACAAAAAATTTCCCAAACAGACAATAAGTTGTGAGTTTTTATGGTTGATAAAGTCGAAGGTATTGTGCGTACCGAGTTAACACGCAGCATTGATAAATTGATTGATAATCTGGTGAATATAAAAGATACCAGCGGTGAGTTTCTGTTACGGCTGGATGATGGTCGCGTGATTGACACCAAGGGCTGGAACGATTGGGAATGGACTCATGGCATTGGTCTTTATGGCCTGCTCAAACTGTGGGACATCACCGGCGATGAAAAACCTTTGGTGATTATGCAGGATTGGTTTAAAAACCGTTTTGCCGCTGGTACACCGACTAAAAATGTCAACACTGTTTCGCCTTTTCTCACACTGGCTTATTTGGCAGAACGTTTAGGTGATCGCAGCTATTTGCCTTACCTTGATGTCTGGGCCGAATGGATTATGAATGACATGCCACGCACTGAAGAAGGCGGTCTGCAACACATAGTATTCAATTCCGTCAATTACCAACAAATATGGGACGACACTTTAATGATGTGCGTGTTGCCCCTCGCAAAAATTGGTTTGCTATTTAATCGTCCCGCTTATGTAGAAGAAGCAAAACGCCAATTTATGCTGCATACAAAATATTTGGCAGATCGCAAAACAGGCCTCTGGTTTCATGGCTGGACTTTTGATGGCCGCCACAATTTTGCAGATGCGCTCTGGGCACGCGGAAATTGTTGGGTCACCATTGCAATTCCAGAATTTATTGAATTGCTCGACTTGCCACCGCATGACAGTACACGTTTATTTTTAATTGAAACTTTGGAAGCGCAAGTCAGAGCACTGGAAAATTATCAGGATGAAAGCGGTTTGTGGCATACACTGATTAACGATAAATCTTCCTATCTGGAAGCTTCCTGTGCTGCCGGTTTTGCTTATGGAATTTTGAAGGCAGTACGCAAAGGTTATCTGGATGTGAAATATGAACCTATGGCAATCAAAGCCATTAAAGCCGTACTCGCCAATATCAGTGATGATGGAGAATTAAAGCAAGTTTCTTTTGGGACACCGGTATTTAATGATTTGCAAGGTTATCGCGATATTCCCTTAACCTCCATGCCTTATGGACAATCCTTGGCAATTCTGGCGCTGGTGGAATTTATGAATCGTTATATTTAACGCGCAAGTTTTCTTGCGCAAAAAAATTCATTAACAACAATAAATAATGAGTAACGCCCTATGCAAATGCGCGAGATAAAAACCCGTCATTATATTGCCTATGGACTCAATGATGTTCTGGGTGCGGGTTCGATGGCAGTCATTAGTGGTTGGTTGATTTTTTTCTACACCACTTTTTGTGGATTATCGGCGGTGCAAGCAGCATCTATTTTTGCGATTGCACGAATTCTTGATGCTGTTGCCAGCCCGTTGATTGGTCACATATCTGACAACCTGAATAAAACCAAACTGGGACGCCGTTTTGGTCGTCGTCGTATTTTTTTATTGGCGGCAATTCCATTGTTACCGGCTTTTGCATTGATGTGGGTTAATGGACAACACTATTGGTATTATTTGCTCACCTTTGTTTTTTTTGAATTGGTTTACGCATCGGTATTAATCCCTTACGAAACTCTTGCGGCAGAAATGACGGATGACTACACAAAAAAAGCCAAGTTTGCCGGAGCAAGAATTTTGGTAGGGCAAATATCGGCAATTTTTGCGGGAATTCTGCCTAACTGGATTGTTAATTATGTTGGCGGAAAAGAGAATGCCGACACATTTCTGATTATGGGTATTATTTTCAGCCTTGCTTTTATGCTGGTTGTCACTATTACTTATCTGTTCACCTGGGAACGCCCGCCAACAGTAGAAACTGAAGAAAAACCAAAAACATCCGCGCTGGATTCATTGAAAACGGTGTTTGTAAATTTGTCATCGACATTACGCATTCGTGCTTTCCGCTTGCATTTGGGGATGTATTTGGGTGGTTATATCAGTCAGGATATTTTTAATGCGGCCTTCACTTATTTTATTGTATTTGCACTGGGTGGATCGGTGGTCATCGCTTCATCTTTGATTGCCAATACTTATATTGCGCAACTTTTTGCAGTTGCACTGGCGATAATGTTGGTAATTCGTATTGGCCCTTCTTACACCTATCGCCTTGCTGTTAGCAGTTATATTGCCGGCATTATTGCGCTGCTGGTTTTATTTTTAACGTTTAGTGAATTCCCACCGGGCTATCTATTGCTTGGTGCAGTCATACTGGCGGGCCTTGGTCGGGGTGCATTGAATTATATTCCCTGGAATGTTTACAACTATATTGCCGATGTCGATCAAATTGTCACAGCAAAACGCCGTGAAGGTAGCTTTGCCGGTGTTATGACCTTTATTCGCAAAGCGGCGCAAGCTGTTGCGGTTATGTTTGTCGGCATTATTATTGAATGGGGCGGTTTTGTTTCCAAAAGTGAAACCCAATCAACTGAAGCAATTCATACTATAGTGGCAGTTATGGTAATGGGTCCCATAGTGCTATTACTATTCGGATTTTTTGTCTCTCGCCGTTTTAAATTAAATAAAGATACTCACGCAATTTTAATGCAGGAAATTGAACATTTGAAATCCGGCAATACAGAACCTTCAAGCGAAAACAGCCGCACTGTTGTTGAAGATTTATCCGGATGGCCTTACAAAAAATTGTGGGGTAATAATAATGTTGGGAAATGATTGGAACTGCTTTAGCTCCTCCCTTTGAAAAAGGGAGGCGGGGGAGGGATTTAAAATGGTCCATTTTATGAAGATCTTAAATCCCCCCTAGCCTCCCTTTTTCAAAGGGGGGAACAACTGTCGAATTTTTATATTTCATTTTCTAACAAAGCCTCATCCCAAGCCTGTTGCAAATAAGCAAAAGAATCCATTGCATGAGCAGGACTGGTATCTTCCAACAAAATCGGCACTTGATGCTTACCGACTTTTATCAAACGTTTGAACACACCCACCCAATCCATCACACCCGTTGTACCTACAGGTAAATCGCCCATTTTTACCAAACCTTTTTCACCCGGCACCATTTTAAAATCCTTGGCATGTATTGCCAGAATGTGATCACCAAACGCAGAAAAACAATCATCCAAAAATATATCCATATCATCCACTCCCTTAACAGGAATCAAATTGACTGGATCAAAAATAATTCCCAACGCCGGTGAATTAAATTGTTCAATCATAATTTTGATATGCTCTATAGTAGAAACAGCGTGATGTTCTGCTACTGCTTCAACACCTACACAAACACCTTTCTCTTCAGCAGCCCTTACCAATCGATTTAATGATTGCAAAGCGACACCAAAAGCAGTTTCTCTGCCCTTGGCTTTATTCAGGTAAGGAATTGGCGAACCGGTTTCTGTGCCTATAATTCGACAACCCAATGTTGCAGCAGTATCGATGTGCGCTTCAAATCGTTTCAGCGAAAATTCACGCGCATCCAGATCCGGCGTGACCGTGTCGATATAACAGCCGATTACTGCAATTGAAATTCCATGCTGATTAAATCCAGTGCGAATTTCCCGCAATCCTGATTCACCAAATTCGGCAGGTAGTAAATGATTTCCAGGCAATGCTTTTGCCAAAGCCAACTGCACAGCTTGTGCACCAGACGATGCAATCGAGCTGGCCAGTTTTTCCGCGGTAAGTGTTCCAAAATCATGTGCACGCAAACCAAAAAACGGTTTCATTGTTAATACCTGTTTATAAAAAGATATTCAGCGATAGAGTTTATTATTATTTTTTTGATTCCAGATTTTCTATTAATTCCAAAGGTACAGGAATTACCGTTCCATGACGCATTCGCAATGGAGTGCCTTCATCGGGGAAATGCATTTGTGTTGATACATCTTCCCAATGAACCAAATCTTTTGAACGAATAGCACCGTATTGCTTATTGGTATAAGCGTCAAAATAAATAACAGCATAATCTTCCAGTTGGATTGCTGTTGGCCCTTCTACCCAAAAACTTTCGCGAGTAACAGGTGCACCGGGTTTTGCAAAAGGCCCTGTTAAACTGGCAGCATTGGCCAGTTGTAAATATTTTTTCGGCGGGAATCGTGTTTCATCTTTAATAATTAAATACAATTGATTATTAAATGTTAAAAATGTCGCATCTATAACACTGAAACCTGGATCATAAAATAATTGTGTCGGTGTGAAATCGACAAAATCACGAGTGGTAGTGTAGTAAAGACGATGATTGTAGTTGTCTTCAGAAGAAGCTGCAGTTTCCGGAAATGTATCCGGAATAGTCGATGACCAGAAAATCACAAAATGATTATGTTTTTCATCATAAATAACTTCCGGCGCCCAGGCATTACGCACTTGAGACTCATGCAACATAACCGGAATTTCTTTTTGTTCTGACCAGTGAATAAAATCTTGAGTGGATGCATATCCAATATTGTTTTCATTCCAACCTGACGTCCACACCATGTGATAAGTGCCATCCGGCCCCTGTGCCACGCATGGGTCACGCATTAATTTGGATTTACCAATTGCCGGTCGCCAATGATTTTCTGCACGCGGTAATTTTTGCCAATTATATCCATCCCTGCTCGCGGCCAAATGCAAACCATCTTCACCATTTTTTGTAAAGTAAGTAAAAAGATAAGCTGTGTCAGGAGAGAGCGTTGGTTCATTTTTCCCTGTTGTCGTACAACCAGACAACAGGCTACATAAACAGATCCACAGGAAAGTGATAAATCTCATATTGATCGCCGTAAAATAATCACATTCATTCTTTTTTGGTTATTATCGGTCATAATATGTGTATTTTAAGGACAATTCAATCATTTCAAATCATATATTGGGTTACGACCTCCGTCAGCAGTCGTTTTTCATGTATTTTTTGATTCGAGCAATCAGTTTTTGAATCCAGGCAAATTACACGGAGTATTTTCAATAGTTTCTACTGCAGATATTTATGCGACATCTAAAAAATAATTTTTATATGAGAGTTTTGCACGAATCAAAATTAATCGTCATTCCTGCGAAATGAAACCAAACAAAAATGGATTCATAATTTATTTACTAAACACACAAGATGCTGAATCTGATGCCGCACAATTTACACCACATGGAATCACAACAAACACAACGAAACTAATAACTTTTTAATCTTTGTTTAATCCCATTAACAGGTCTAGCATTTAATTGAATATTCTAAGGAACAGCGTAAGGAGGTGTACCATGACTCACGAAGAAATTCTTCGCCAACAGTTGAAATACGAGCAAGTAGAAACAGCGCGTGAATTGGCTGAATTATTGCGGCTGGCGCAAGAAATTGGACAACGACTATGTAACGAAACCCACGGCGAGATGTATGACGATGTGCGTATGTTGTCATCACTGCTTCGTCAGACCCGTGCACAAGCAGACCTGATTGATGCTAAATTAAGTTCTGTCGATCCGGTTGTTACGCTGGTTCAAAAACAGCAAAAGTCCTATTAGTTATTAGCTGAATATTTTGCATCGATGTTGATTTCAATTTGACCAAGGGCTGTTGCCAGCCCTTGTAGTCATCAACCATTTGCAACCAACGCAATTTTTTCATCGAGTTGTTTAACAAAACCTTGCGCTGTTTGTTGAGCAGAAAGAAAAGTGTGTAGCAGATTTATTTCCTGATCTTCCAATTGTTCGAGTTCAACGCCAAATCCATGTTGATTGGCGTGAGTAACTATAGCTTCGAGTGTGTATTTTTCTTTATATAACATTATTTCCAGACTTAATTGTTGTAGCGGCCTGGCGACCCAGTCGGACTGAATATAAAAACCAAACGCGGTAGCGTCTTTAATTCGGCCTTTTGCTATGGGATTGTGGTATTGGGATATAGTTACCGGAAGATTGGTAGCTATGCGCGGACTGCATCTGTGCTCCATAGTGAGACCCTCGGTTATAAACGATCGTACTGACCAACAAGCGCACGAATTTTTGTTGCCAAATCCGGCGCCACCATTTCCCAACGAAAAATCCACTGCCAATTTTGATCTTGTGTTCCTGGTGTATTCATTCTGTGTGTGCCATCCAATTCCAAAAAATCCTGCATTGGAATAATGCACATTCGACAGGTTGACACCAGCGCAACTTCGATCAACAGCCAAGGCATTGGAATCGACGAGGACAACAAATATCGATGCACAATTTCTTGCTGATAAGGCGCAAGATTTTGGTACCAACTTTTTGTTGTGTCATTATCGTGAGTTCCAGTGTAGATCACATTTTCAAAAATGTGATGTTGGGAAAGATGAGGATTTTTCGGGTTGCCATCATATGCAAATTGCAACACCAACATACCGGGTAAATTGAACTGATTTCGAAGCGCTTCTACTTCGTCAGTTATGACACCCAAATTTTCTGCGACCAGCGGTAAATTCGGCCACTCGGTAAAGCATGCATTTAACAAAGCTGCACCCGGTGCTTTAATCCACTGTCCCAATCGCGCGTCATGAGTATTACCCGGTATTGCCCAATAAGCTTCAAATCCACGGAAATGATCGATACGTAAAATATCAAAAAATTGTAACTGGGTTCGCAAACGGTTTTTCCACCAGATAAAACCGTCTTTTTGCATCTTTTCCCAGTGATAATGCGGGTTTCCCCAGTGTTGTCCTGTTTCTGAAAAATAATCAGGAGGAACACCCGCTACAGTTAATGGGTCACCATTTTCATCCAACAAAAATTGTGATTGATTAGCCCAGACATCGGCGCTGTCGTGACCAACGAAAATTGGAATGTCGCCAAAAAAATCAATTGATTTTTCTTTGGCGTAATTATGCAACGATTTCCATTGCGAAAAAAAAGCAAATTGTTCGAACTTATAACGACTGATCAAATTTTCGAGATTTTTTGACCATTTTTTCAAGCTGGACTTATTACGTTTTTTTAATTCTGCTGGCCAATGTGTCCATGACTGCCCGTTGAATTCATCCCTAAGTGCAGAATACAAAATAAAATCGTCTAACCAATAAGCTTGCTGATCGCAAAATTGTATTAGATTTTCTCTTAACAAACCGCCCTGTTCTGATTCGATTTTTCTATAAAAACTATTAGCACAATCCTGACGTAATCCAGAGGCGGAAGTGTAATCACTTTTCAGATCATCCGGTGATACCCAATGCTTCTCAATAAGCCAATCTATGCTAATGAGTTCAGGATTACCTGCATGGGTGGAAAGTGATTGATAAGGTGACATATCGGCTTGTGTTGGGCCGATTGGCAGCATCTGCCAAACACGAACTCCAGCGAGGGATAACCAATCAATAAATGCATAAGCTTCTTTGCCCAGAGTACCGAATTTTTTTGCCTTGAAATTCTGCCAATGTTCTTCACCACAGGGTAGAGATGTCGGGTGAAGTAATACCCCTGCTCTACGTTGACTCATGACATTATTCAATGGCTTCATTCAGCATGCCCTTGTCTCATTACTCCACCAGTAGCAGGATTACCACCACCTTCACTAATCACTTGTTGTAAATATTCAGGGGCAGGTTCGTTGATTAAACGATAAAGGTTGGCCAAATGCCGACGGTATAAATAATCAAAATCTTTTACGCTTTGCGAAGGGTTGTAATCGCCAAACCACCAAAACCAATCCGAACCTTCGCAAAGTGCCATTTGTTTTTCGATTTGCGCTTTTTCTTCTGCAGTAAATGATTTTTTCGCCAAAGCTGCATCAGCATCCTGTTTGGCTTTACACAGCATATCCCATGCACGATTTTTATCCTTGTCACCTATCCAGGTTGAAAATGTTCCATAAACCCAACTGCCTGCAACCAAATGAGGAATTTTTAGAGGTTCGGGCTTTTGATCACGTAATACTTCTGTGTAAGTGGTTAATTCCAATTGCGGATGTTCAGCGATGCGTCGATACAATTGCTCAAGAAAATAATAGGCATTTTCCGGAAAATATTCCCAGGCATTTTCACCGTCCATAATCACCGAGATAACCGTGTTTTTGTTATCTTTAGCATGCTCACTGATTGCCACCATATTATTGATAAGATCACCAACGGCATCATCAGAATGCCAGGTCGCATATTTAAAACCGATCAAATCAGATAGGCCATCATCGCGAAAAAATACATTGATTGGAGCATCGGCAAAATGATAATTGCGATGTAAATTTTTTTCTGAAGACTTCCAGTCTTTACAAACAGATTCGTTTTTTTGGTCAGCAATACTGTTATGCAAAACTGAATCGCCTGTTGCTGTCCAGGCAAATCCATTTTGCTGTAACAATTTCAAACTGGCATCACTGAGTGCACCTTCACTGGCCCAACAACCAACAGGTGTAATACCAAATAATTCATGAAAAACTTTTTTACCGTATTGCAAATGCCATATTGCACGATTGGTTCCATCGGGATAAATCCTGTTCTCGGGCAATGTCACGTTGGGCATAGCTTCGGTTGCACTGTTAATATCAATTAACAAGGGAACAATCGGATGTGCATAAGGACTCATGCAAAGTTCGATCTGTTTTCTTTCAACAAGATGTCGATAACGGGGCACGATGGATGATATTAATTCCCCGATAATGGTTAACAGCAACTTTCTGTCATTCATGGAAAAATGGCGCGCTTTTTCCTGTAAATGCAATATACGCTGATCAACACGACGCAAGGTTTCAGGCAACCAGCTCAAGTGATACCAGACACATAAATCAATTAAAAACTGATGATTCAAATACTGCGCAAGAAAAGGTTTTTGATGCAGCGACTCCAGAGTATCCGCCAATTCCCGATAAACGGGAAATCGCTCTATCATGCGAGAACGATTGGCTCGCAAATATTTTTGTCCCAATTCAATAAAAGCCGGGCTGCCTGGTGTTGGCAAGACAGGTTCTACCAATGAAGCCAGAACCTGATCTTTAATTTCACCCTGATGATGTAAAAAACTTTTAATTTGTTGTGCGTAATCATTTAATTGTTCCAACAAAATCGGTGCAAAATTAACAACGGCTTTTGCATTGGGTTGCGCTTCAAGATGCGCAACCATGTCAACATAATCTTTTATAGCGTGTAAGTAAGTCCACGGGAAGTAATATTCTCCTGTCACTATGTCACGATAATCCGGTTGATGCATGTGCCAGAGAAATACAACTTTGGTTTTACTTAAATTAGCCATAAACATCATCCTGTCCCAACATATCAGGTGTTACCAACACGACACCTTTAGGTGATACATGAAATCGTGCTCTATCTGCATCAGGGTCGTGACCAATCACAGTGCCTTCGGGAATTTTGCATCGCCGATCAATCAACGCGCGACGAATTTTACAATTGCGCCCAACTACGACACTGGGAAATAAAACTGAATCTTCAATTTCACAATAAGAATGCACGCGTACACGCGGAAATAAAATGGAGTGTTTAACGTATGAGCCTGAAATAATGCAACCGCCTGCAATCAAAGAATCCACTGCATAACCGCGACGACCATCGTCGTCGAAAACAAATTTTGCAGGTGCAACCTGCTCCTGGTTTGTCCAGATTGGCCAGGCAGCATCATATAAATCCAACTCGGGATTCACATCAGCCAATTCCAGATTGGCTTCCCACAAAGAATCCACTGTTCCAACATCTCGCCAATAAGCTTCGCCGCCACTCACGGGATCACAAAACGGAAATGCCATGACACGGCTGCTTTTAATCATGGATGGAATTATGTCTTTACCAAAATCATGCGATGAATTCGGATTCTCTTTATCCTTCATTAATTCACGAAATAAAGATTTTGTGCTGAAAACATAAATACCCATGGACGCCAATGCTTTATTCGGTTTACCGGGAATTGATTCCGGATTTTTTGGTTTTTCAGAAAATTTTATGATGCGGTGATCAGCATCCACATCCATCACACCAAATGCGTGTGCAATTTCGATAGGCACTTCAATACAACCAACAGTGATATCGGCACCGTGTTCAACGTGCGCCGCAATCATGGTTCCATAATCCATTTTATAAATATGATCACCCGCGAGAATCAACACATACTCAGGACTATGGCGACGAATAATATCGAGATTTTGCAATACAGCATCCGCTGTACCTACATACCAATTTTCACCAAGACGTTGTTGTGCAGGAAGCAATTCAACAAATTCTCCAAGCTCTCCGCCGAGAAATCCCCAGCCACGTTGAATATGACGATCAAGGGAATGCGACATATATTGCGTCAGTACACTGATACGACGAATTCCCGAATTAACACAATTTGAAAGAGGAAAATCGATGATGCGAAATTTTCCACCAAAATGCACAGCGGGTTTTGCACGCCAATTGGTTAATTGATGCAAACGTGAACCGCGACCTCCTGCTAAAATTACTGCAAGAGTTTCTCGCGTAAGACGACTAACAAAACGGCCGGAATGTTGTGGACTCATTAAAAAAATTCCTTATGGAAACTGATTATTTAATAATGTTATGAAACAATGGTTATTGTTGAGCAAATACAATGCCAAAGATCGACAGATTGAAATCTATCTGCACTAATCTAATGCGCACTGGCGAAAACAAGTTTAGATAAAGACTTCTCACCGTAAAATTTTGTTTGGCATTAAACCTGCAAACACCATGATTAGTACAAACAGCTATAACTGTCGTAGCATGGCGCCTTATACTGGTGCATGCTCGAAGACATTATTATGAAAAAAATCAAATTTTTATTGAAAATGTGCTTTTATCTGCCACTTTAATTGACTGAAAAAGTAGAAACCTATGAATGCTTCTGTAGACAAACCTTTAAGCGACAATCTTCTGCGCATTATTAATGCAACTCATCATGATCCTTTTTCTGTGCTGGGGATGCATCCCTTGGGAAATAAAGCAGATTCTGCTGCCGATACGCTGGTGCGCCTTTATTTACCCGGCGCCCGCGCCGCAACTTTGGTTTGTCAAAAACAAGAATTTGCATTGATACGCATTGAAGGAACTGACTTTTTTGAGTGGCGCGGAATTGAAAAATACATCAAGAGCCGTTATCAGGTTCGCTGGTTTGATCGCTACAATCGGGAGCATTTTGAATACGACCCCTACTCCTTTGCGCCAATATTGGGCGATCTGGATGTGCATTTATTTAATGAGGGTCAACATTGGAACATTTATCAATTGTTGGGAGCACACGAACGTGAAATCGATGGTGTCAAAGGCGTTACTTTCGCAACCTGGGCACCTAACGCCGAGCGTATCAGTGTTGTAGGCGATTTTAATGAATGGGATGGCCGTCATCACCCTATGCGAGTACGTGGTGGAAGCGGTTTATGGGAGTTATTTATTCCAGGACTGACCGCAGGCTCTTTGTATAAATTTGAAATTCGCAATCGCCAGACAGGTGATGTTTTTTTAAAAGCGGATCCTTATGGACAATCCTTCGAAATGCGACCACAAACCAGTGCGATAGTGACGACATCCAGCTATGAATGGCGGGATGCTGTCTGGATGCAAGCGCGTGCAGCAAAAAATGTTTTGAAATCCCCCTGCTCTGTTTATGAAATACATTTGGGTTCCTGGCGACGTGGTTGGGCAAATGAATTTTTAAATTATCGCGAGCTGGCTCATCAAATTGTTGATTATGTGAAACCGCTGGGATTCACCCATATTGAAATTTTACCTGTGAGTGAACATCCGCTCGATGATTCATGGGGCTATCAGACAACCGGTTATTTTGCTCCAAGCAGTCGTTTTGGTACCCCTGATGATTTTCGTTATTTTGTTGATTACTTACATCAACATAATCTCGGCATTATTCTTGATTGGGTTCCTGCACATTTTCCAAAAGACGCCCATGCACTGGCAAAATTTGATGGCACTGCACTTTACGAACACGAAGATCCCCGTTTGGGTGAGCACAGGGACTGGGGTACATTGATTTATAATTATGGCCGCAGTGAAGTACGAAATTTTTTATTAGCCAATGCACTTTTCTGGCTAAAAGAATTTCATCTTGATGGTTTACGTGTCGATGCAGTTGCATCCATGTTGTATCTCGATTATTCACGCGAAGATGGCGATTGGCTGCCCAATCAATATGGTGGAAATGAAAATCTGGATGCAATCAGTTTTTTACGCCAATTCAATGAACTCTGCCATGGCCATTGCCCGGGAGTCATTATTACAGCTGAAGAATCTACAGCATGGCCTCAAGTCACTCGCCCAACATGGTTAGGTGGTTTGGGGTTCACTATGAAATGGAATATGGGCTGGATGCACGACACCTTGACTTACATGACCAAAGATCCTATTCACCGTCAGTATCATCACAATCAATTAACCTTTGGCATGATGTACGCATTTACCGAAAATTTTGTATTGCCATTTTCACATGATGAAGTTGTTCATGGTAAAGGCAGTATGATCGGAAAAATGCCGGGTGATGATTGGCAAAAATTTGCCAACTTGCGTTTGCTTTACACTTATATGTTCACTTATCCCGGCACCAAATTATTATTCATGGGCAGCGAATTTGCACAGTGGAGTGAATGGTCACATCATCGTAGTCTGGATTGGCATTTATTGGATTATGCCCCGCATCGCGGCATTCATGACGCAGTAAAAGATTTGAATCATCTTTATAAAAATCGCCCTGAACTGCATGAGCGCAGTTTTGAATGGAATGGATTCGAATGGCTGGATTGTCATGACAGCACGCAATCCATTATCAGTTACATTCGAAAAAATGATACCGGCTTTGTCATTGTGTTATTAAATTTTACGCCTTTACCCCGTCACGCTTATCGCGTAGGTGTTCCTGTTGCCGGACAATATAAAGAATTATTTAATTCTGATTCTACGTTTTATGGCGGCAGTAATTTGGGTAATGCAGACGGTTTATACACACAAGATATCCCCTGGATGAATCATCCTTACTCGATTGAAATTACATTGCCGCCTTTGGCGGGTTTGATTATTGCGTTGTAAAGCCCTCACCCTAACCCTCTCCCTGAGGGAGAGGGGAATTGGCACGAATGGGATAAACCCAATGGCGAATATAGAGTACTTAAAAAGAAATTTACACTTACATTAATTACATATTCTTCTTGTGGCAGTGACAGCCCCCTCTCCCCTTGTGGGAGAGGGTTGGGGAGAGGGGAAAAAACTTTATGAACATACTGTTTGCAACCAGTGAAGCCTATCCATTAATCAAAACCGGCGGTTTGGCAGATGTCGCTGCCAGTTTGCCGCGTGCTTTATTAAAACTAAATATAGACGTCAAAATTGTATTGCCTGCTTACGCCAGTGTGTTATCACAAGCAGAAAAAATTGAATTAAAAACGTTATCGACAATTTCTATTTTGGGTCGGGAGATTATTCTGCAGCAGACACGCTTACCCGGCACGCGTGTAAAAGTCATACTGGTTAATATCGAAGAATTTTCGGAAAGGCAAGGTAACCCCTACTGTGGACCCGATGGCAGTGATTGGCCGGATAATCATTGGCGATTCTTCTGGTTTGCACGAGCAATCGAGTCCATAGCACTGAATCAGGCAGGGTTAAACTGGCCTGTTGATATAGTGCACTGTAATGATTGGCAAACAGGTTTGGTGCCTGCGTTTTTATCTGAACAAAAAAATTCACCCGCTTGTGTTTTTACTATTCACAATTTGGCTTATCGCGGATTATTTTCATATCAGGCTTTTGCAGAATTAAATTTACCCGATTTATTTTGGCATCATGAAAAACTGGAGTTTTATGGCCAGATGTCATTTATCAAAGGCGGATTAAACTTCTCACAAAAAATCACCACCGTCAGCCCCAGCTATGCCAATGAAATTCAAACTCCTGAGTTTGGTAATGGTCTTGATGGATTAATGCGTTATCGTCAAAAAGACTTACACGGAATTTTAAACGGCATAGACACTGACGAATGGAATCCGAATGCTGATAAACATCTATTGCATAAATTTAACCGAAGAAGTTTGTCTGGAAAGACAAAAAATAAACTGGAGTTACAACAACAACTAGGGCTTGATATTAAAGACGATGTTCCTTTATTAGGTTTTGTCGGACGATTGGTTGACCAAAAAGGAGTTGATTTAATTTTGGCGCAAATGACATTACTGCTTACCAAAGAATGTCAATTGGTTTTTCTGGGCAGTGGGTTTCCGCACTATGAAAAAGCATTAAAAAATATCGCAACGCAGTATCCAAAAAAAGTTTCTGTCGTAATTGGTTACAACGAAGAGCTTGCACACCGAATTGAAGCCGGATGTGATTTGTTTTTAATGCCGTCTTTATTTGAACCTTGTGGACTCAATCAGCTCTACAGTTTGCGTTATGGCACCTTGCCCATAGTGCATGCTGTTGGCGGATTACAGGATACAGTTTTTGAGTGCTCTGTTAATCAAATAACAGAAGAGACAAATGGATTTGTTTTTAATAAACCAACCGCAATTGAATTACACCATGCTATTTGTCGCGCATTGGATGCCTATCAACAACCGGCTTTTTTTAAACAACTTCAACAAAACGCCATGCGCCGCGATTCATCCTGGGAAAAAAGTGCATTGAAATATAAAGCGCTTTATGAATCACTTTTGGTTGACTCTGATACAACTACGCCGGCATAAGCCGGCGTAGTTAATGCAAACAATTTGCTGTCAAACATTACTCATTAAAGATATCCAACTTACCTGCACCCGCATAAGCTGGCACCAATGTTGGCAATGATGCTGCGCTATTGATGCTGTACTGATAATAATCAGACGGATCAAATGCCAAACCATTGTTCACATGCAACAACCACTCGGCAGTGGGGCTAAACAATTTCACTATATTGTCACTGGTAAATGTCACTTTGGAACTTTGCTCACTGTCTTCACTGACAACATACAATTCACCACTGTCTACCAAAATATTATTGGCTTCCAGATAAAGCTCAGCCTCGGGGCCTGCCAAAGCAATATAAGAAATTTGGCGATGCGGGCCGGTTTTATCATTGAAGAAATAATTATTGAAAATATGTGCTTTACCAAAACGAACGCGTGGATGACGCTGATAAGTATTTTCAAAATAATTATGATGATAAGTAGCATGTAAACGTCCTGAATCCTGAACAGCATTACTGTCAACATGGCCTACCAACATGGTTTTGTTGTATTGGTAAAAATGATTCCAGGAAACAGTTACCCAATCAGCGCCGCGTTTTACATCAACTGCGCCATCAATTCGCCCTGCCAAACTTGAGTTAGGTGCACTGTAAATAAAAGTATTGTGATCTACCCACACATGGTGAGAAAAACATTCTACTGTTACCGCATCAGCATCCGGATTTGAACCTGCATCATAAACATCACGGAAGGTTAAATTGCGAATAATGACATTGGATACGTAAGCTGTATTGGAGTTGTAAGCATCAGAGCAACCCACAATACCCCCTACACGGAAACCAAGCTGTCTCAGTGTTGCAGTATTACCAACACCGACAATGGTTTTATTTGAAGCAACATTTAATTTTACATAACCGGTAGGTGGTTGAATGGCGCCTTCTACCTGAATCACATAAGGTGCAACTGCAGTGACATATTGTTGCAACTGTTCAAAAGTCGTTACCCTGACAACTTCACCACCTGCTCCACCGGTAGTTGTAGGAACACCCAATGCGGACACATCCGCAAACCCCGTCATAGTAAAGTTCGGCACTTCACTGACAATTGCACTCGAAGAAGAACGACTTGAACTCGAAGAACGACTGGATGATACAGAAGAAGAAACCGATGAACTGACAACTGCTATTGATGAACTTCTGCTGGAAGAAATACTGCTGGAAATTCGACTGGAAGAAGATTGCACCGAAGTTGACGACACTATATCGGATGTACTTGAGGCAACAGCCGAAGAACTTCTACTGGAAGAGCTGCTGGAAATTGATGAAGAACTGCCTGGTGTAACACCACAATTACTGGCCACTGCATTTCCACTCACACTCATGGAATCAATATTGGCAATTGCCTGGGAACCTGTTGCACGAATTCGTAATTGATTGACACCTGCAACCAAATTTACGTTTTTGGTAACACTGCTCCAAGTTGACAAGGATGCTGTACGGGGAAATGACAAACTGCCGGATGAACCATTAACGGTCAGACCTGCACTGGTTGAACCTGTATTGGCATAACGAAAACTGACTGCATAACTGCCTGCAACAGGAACGCTGATCTGGTAACTAATGCCCTGCCCGCCGGAATTATTAATATCGACATAACCTGCGCCAGTGTAACCACTATTGGCTGTCGAAATTACACCGTCATAACTACAAAATCCGGGATCATTTTCCTGAATAGTGACTGCCGCAGAAACAAACGACGAAACAGACATGGAAGCCAGCGCCAGAGTGACGGCTGACAAAATCTTTTTGCACATAGTGAAACCCTCGGTAATTAGTTTTTGATTATTGGTGACCGAAATTTTTAAAAAGTTTATTGTTAAAATTTTGCGTAAACCTAACCCCTGGGTTAGTGAAATGTCAACCTTTGTGCAACTGGATTATCCAAACTCTGATTCAGGTCTCAATATCAATGCCCTGCTTGATAAGGCAGGGTCAACTGCTAAAGTTAAAGAAATTTCGCAATACCCGACAAGGCTTCCCAACGCTATATGAATTTATCCAGGTCAGCCAAATTACCTCTGGTATGGGGATTCACTTCCATGCTGCTGGGTATGATCCTGACATTGATTGTGGCCGAAAGGGTTGAGCATGAATATCAGTTGATTGCACAGAATAATCTGGTCAAGGAAGCAGAAAGATTGGCACATGAAACATCAAAGCGCCTCAATCTCTACGAATATGGATTGCGCGGGGCCAGAGGATTTGTGCTTGGCACTGCTGATCAGCTGTCCAGAAAAAATTTCCGCCTCTACACATTAACACGCGACTATCAAAGAGAATTTTCCGGTGCAAAAGGTTTTGGCTTTATACGACGGGTTCCCGTATCCAACGAAAAACTTTTTCTTCAACAAGCGCGAGCTGATGATCAGCCGGATTTTACAATCCAGCAGTTAACACCCCATCAAAACGAACGTTATGTCATTCAATATATAGAACCCCAGGCGCCCAACCAACTTGCTATAGGCCTGGATATCAATTCAGAAAAATTCAGACGTGATGCAGCTGAAACCGCGATAACAACGGGCCAGGTACAAATTACAGCGCCCATTACACTGGTTCAAAATCACAATGAATCCCAGCAATCTTTTTTAATCTTATTGGCAGTTTATTCATCCTGGACTGTACCACTTGATGAAAATGAACGCTGGCAGCAAGCTATTGGTTGGGTGTTCGCTCCCCTGTCCATGCAGGATATTCTGGATACACTGAATGTTGATGACAACTTCTATCAACTCAAATTAACCGACACAGGCGACTTACAAAATCCTGTCAATTTTTATAATAGCGAACAAAATAAATCCCGTGTCTCTTTGCACACATTACACACACACAGTGTGACACGAATGATTTATGGTCGCACATGGCAATTTGATATCACAGCAAAACCCGCACTCTTATATGCTCTGTCACCGATTAAAATCAGGGATCTATACACTGTTGGTGGATTGATTTCATTTCTACTCGGATTACTTGCAACCATTCTAGGTAGCAATCGACAGGCAAAACAAAAAATTGCAGCCCAACAATCTGCACTGGCATCCATTGTAGAAAGCACACATGATGGCATTATCGGCAAAACACTGGATGGCACTATTACTTCGTGGAATAAAGGCGCTGAAGAAATTTTTGGCTACTCCAGTACAGAAACTATAGGTAAAAAATTATTGGACCTGATTGTTCCTGAAAATCTGTTGCATGAAG
>CBFGPN010000067.1:0-18327 GCA_965650675.1 uncultured Cellvibrio sp. | reverse complement strand
CTTCATTGGCGGCGCGCAAATGAATCGCATCCGGTTTGTTATCCGCTGCCAATAATTGCAGTGCAAGAGAAGCTTGTGCAAGCGGCAAGGAAAAACCCAAATCAGGGCCGTATTGAACATGCAATTGTTTATCGTATTCTGCAATCAACCATTCTTTGCTGTCGGTTTTTTGTGTCCAGACCAAAGGCATCATCGAACATCGAACAACATCCAGACCCATCGCATTCAATTTTTCAATTTGTTCGCCCAACCAATTTTTATCGGTGTAGGCAATTGAAATTTTTCCATCGCGCGGATTGGCAATCGCAAGGTGTATATCTTCAACATCACCAATCAACGCTTCTTCCAATTGGAAAGGTAATAAATTACGCAAATGTTTTTTTTCTTTTTCGTTGTAATCCAACTCGCGAGTAACCAATTTTTCACCCGGTAAAATTAACCAGGTTTCAATTGATGAATGGCCTTGCGATGCAATTTCTGCTTCCAGATCACTTTGATCACCCATGGATGTGTTCCGGGTATTGCCGTGGGCATCACGCCAACACCAGCGAAATTTTTCACGGGTTGATACTGGCAAAGAAAGAACTAATTGTGCAGACATATAGAGTCCTAGAGCTTTAATTCTGAATCATCATTATCTTTTTTACCCTGAACAACGCGGGGCAATTCATACATCATACGCCTTTGGGCAACAGCCAGGCCGGATTCATTTCTCACCATCAAACTGCGCATCTGGCGACGTTGTTCGCCAATCTGTATTGTAGATTCCAACCAGAAAAATTCCGTTTTTACTTTGTATCCACTGATATCCAATTCTTCACTCATTCCTTTTCGCCAGGCCTCATTGATCTCGGCTTCACTGGCAAACCCGGTTTCAGGACGCGACAACATGATGGTTTGCGCCTGTTGTTCTGTCAGGGGTTCCAATATCGTTTTACTGTTGATCGCCAAACGCAAATTATTAATGCCCGGCAACCCGTAAGGTTTTTCTACCGGGATGTTATTAATACTCAATCCCAAACCCTGTTTTGGTAAAACGGTTATGTAAGGCTCCAGTAACATCACCAATTCAGGCCTTTCATTGAATCCACGAATCAGTCGCAATTCATCTACCGAACGAAAAACAGCATTAGGCGGCAAGTAGGGTTGGGGCATGCCCTGGTAATAATTCCCTTCAGCACCACCTGATCCGGTTTGGTCATTATCTGCATCCAACCAATCAACCACGGCTTCCAGAAGGTTTTCTGCCTCCAATTGCGACATTGGCATCTCTTGCTGGAAGGTTTGCAACAAACGGATAAATTGCCGCTGTGATTCAGAATAACGCTGTGCCGAACCCGCAAGGCTGGTTGGATCTATAGCGTTGCCAAGATCATTCAAGTTCAGCTGTGCCTGGGCGTCAATCAATCTGGCAACACCATCCACACCTTCATCCGTCAGAGGGACCTGATTGTTCCAAGGCTCATCCGGGTAATCCATTGAAGAATCTATATCGCCCAGGGGAAACAGGAGAATCGCAACTTCTTCCGCTGCCATTAACAGGGATCGTGCCTGCACCGATACCCAACGGCTTTCGGCATGTGCCATACCCAGTTGGAACTGGCTTGCGTATTTCACCCCCAAGCCAACCACAAGGGCCACTACCACCAATACCAATATCAGCACCATGCCTTTTTCACGGCGCAATTCAGGACTCCGGGAAGGTAAACAAGCGGACACTTGGACCTACTCCTTCGAGGGTAATAGTGACTTCAAGGGCCAAAGGTAATCCGGTAGCACCTGATCGGGTAGTGTCCGGCCAGGAAATCAACCAATCGTCTGTGTATTCTTGCCCCTGCAAAACGGACTTGCCTTCATTCGCGACCATCTCGGTAAAGAGAAAGCGCAGTTGTACATCTTCAACATTTTCCAGTAATACCTGATGGAAGGCTTGGCGTTCCATATCGATATCCGCCAGCGGACGATTGGTTTCCGGTAAAAAATCCCGTATCAGCTTTCCCTCTTCCAATCGGTAACTAACCAGTTGTATATCGCTACGCGGACGATTGGCAAAATTCACCCAGTTATTTCGCTTGAACAACAACAGCATTTGACTGGAATCCTTGCCCCGACTCTTGAGACTCTGGGCAACAAAGGGTGTATTGGCGTCACTTATGGGCAACACATGGAAAAGGTCATTGCCAAGATACTGCCAAACTGAATCAACCTGTTTTATTTCTTCCAGTACCTTCTGGGTCTCTTCCGATGCCGCCGCCGCTCCATCAAATGATTTGAATGCCATCACGCCGATCATGGCAGTAATCACCATAGCCACCAGCACCTCCAGTAAGGTGAAGCCAGTCGCTACAGGATTAGTTTTGTTGTAATGCTGGATCACTGACATAACCTACCAATCGCACCAAAGGTTCGGGTTGATTAATACCGGTAACCGACACCGGCGCATTGGCTGACCAAACAGCGACTTCGATTCGAATAAAACCCTTCACATCCAGCGTATCCATTTCCTTGCTGGTAAACTGCCAACGCCATTCCAGACCCAGCATCTTGTCCTTACCCTCTTCTTTTTCCGGTAACTTGTAGTCAGGCAAGGTTTTTTTGCGTTTGAGTTGCTGCAGCAGCTTATAGCGATTCATTTGGTTTTCCGCTACCCAGTAAGCGTAACTGGTTTCGCGGATACTGCCTGCAGCGTCCATCTGCGAAACCACCAGAGATAGCAGGGCAGGCAAGGCCACTGCCACTATCAACAGTGCTACCATCGCTTCGATCAAGGTAAAACCACGACCGGGCCGATTCACTTGTTTTGCTCCAGTCTTTCTTCTTCGGTCACCCAGCGAAGCTCTCCTGTGGGGGCCAGCTGGAATAATTCTTCGCTGGGTTCATGCTGGTTATCACCATCGCGAAAAATACGCAGTTCCACACTGGCAGAACCTTCACCACTCGGGAAAAAACCCATGACCGGATCATGATGTTCCTGGGAGTCATCATATTCCCAAGGTTGCTTATCAATAAAAATTTCGACTTCAAATCCATAAGGTAAACAACGTTCAGGCAATTCCCCCAGAGGCTGCCACTGGGCATCGCGAACGCGCTGCCAGAGGTAACACCAGATCAGCCCGTCATCGATTTCCTGAGGGTAAAAAAAAGCGCCGTAGGTTTCACCACGAAATACAGCCTGCTCCGACAGATATTTACCTGTTAACAAAAACTGTTCGGCTTCCTTCCGGGCTTCCTCTTCGTAGTGATCCCCGCCTATCGCAATCGAAATCATACTTGCACCCATAGCGATAAGAATCACTACGACAAGGACTTCGAGTAAGGTGAATCCTCGACTGGTTTTTAAGCCAGAGTGTTTTTTTATTCGTCCCATACACTCAGATCGGCGTTTTCACCTTCACCACCGGCAATACCGTCACCGCCTAATGAAATAATGTCGTACTCGTGACCTTCTCCCGGCGAGGTATATTGATAGTCGTTACCCCATGGATCTTTAGGTAATTTCTCAATGTAACCGCCGCTTCTGTAACTGCGCGGAATAGGTGCCAGCGTCGGCTTGGTAACCAGTGCTTCCAAGCCTTGTTCAGTCGTTGGATAAGCAAAGTTACTCATGCGATACATTTTCAAAGAGGTTTGCAAGGCTGACATATCAGCACGGGCTTTTTTGACAGTGGCTTCACTCAGTGCATCCATCACTGTTGGTACTGCCACGCTCGCCAACAAACCAAGAATAATAACCACGACCATGATTTCAATCAGGGTAAAACCGCGGGCAACAGGTTTAAGCATTTTTTTCATTTTGTATCCTCGTCATGTTTAAATCGGCTAATGCGCCATTTTGGTCATCTGGAATATGGGTGTTAACACGGCCATTACGATCAAGCCCACTACACTACCCATAAACACTATAGTGGCTGGTTCCAGAAGGCTCATGGCAACACCTAGCATCATTTCCAAGTCCCGTTCCTGATCACGTGCAGCATTGTCCAGTTGCTGCGGCAAGGTTCCATTGGTCTCACCGGATGCCACCAATTGGATTAGTAACGGGGGGAAATACTTGGCCTGTTCAAGTGCACGGCTCAGGCTCACACCTTCACGCACAGTATTGGAAACCTGTTCACAGGCCTCCTGCAGAATCTTGTTGGTCATCACCTGACTTGCAATACCCAGAGATTGCAACAAGGGAACACCACTGGCGGATAACAAACTCAGTGTTGCCGCAAACCGGGAAGAGTTAATTTGTTGGATTAGCTCGCCAAGCACCGGTAATTTCAGCTTGAACTCATCCCACTTGCGTTTGTTTTTCTCACTTCGCAAATACTGTTTGAAACCAAACACAGCCGCCACTATCACAATTAACAGGTACAGCCCATAGTTCACAAAAAAGTTACTGGTAGCGATAAGACCTTTGGTTAAAGCGGGAAGTTCGGTTTTATTCTGGGCAAATATGCCCGTCAACTCGGGCACAACAAACACCATCATGCCGATGATGACGCCAAGGCTGACAATCAACATCACGATTGGATAAATCATTGCCATTTTGATGCGCTGTTTCAAAACCTGGCTGGATTGGGTGTATTCAGCCAAACGCTCAAGAACCTGACTTAGATAACCCGATCCTTCACCAGCGCGCACCAGCGCCCGGTACATATCATCAAACGCGGCCGGGTTATCGCCCAAAGCCTGGGCAAGACTGAATCCTTCAAGCACCTTTGTGCGCACTTGCAAAATCACACGTTTGACTTTTGTTTTCTGGGTTTGCTTGGCACAAGCGTGTAACGCCTCATCAAGAGGTAGGCCTGACTTGACCAGAGATGCCAGCTGGCGGGTGACCATACAGAGCTCACGCGTATTGAGCTTCCCGCCTTTGGGTTTTGGAAAGAAGGAAATGGATTCTTTGCTGTTTTCGGATTTGTCCGTAACACCACTGGCACTGACCACTTCAAGAGGTTTTAATCTTTGCGCCCGAAGCAAACTGCGGACATGACGTTCGGAATCGCCCTCAAGCAAACCCTTAACGGTCTTTCCATCTTCATTCAGGGCTTTGTAACTGTAGGCAGCCATAATAATTCCAGGTATTAGAGCTGCGTGGTAACACGCAAGACTTCTTCTATAGTGGTGATGCCATCGAGCACTGACTGTCGTCCATCGTCGCTCATCGACTGACTGTGTTTGCGGGCTTCCGCCAATAAATCCTGTTCGCTGGCATGTTCGTGAATCAAGTGGCGGATACGCTCGTTGATTTCAATTAATTCATAAATTGCCTTACGCCCTTTGTAACCCTGCATATTGCAGTGCTGGCAGCCCATAGCCTTATAAATTGGCGTATTGGGAGGCAATTTGAGCATATCCCGTTCATGATCTTCGGGAATGTAACTCTGCTTGCAATGGTTGCAGAGAACACGTACGAGACGCTGCGCCATTACCACCTCAAGGCTTGAGGCCAAAAGGAAAGGTTCAACGCCCATATCTTTCAAACGCAATACCGCACCAATCGCTGTGTTGGTGTGCAAGGTTGACAACACCAGGTGACCGGTCAAAGAAGCTTGAATGGCAATCTCTGCTGTTTCAGCATCACGAATCTCACCAATCATCACAACATCGGGGTCTTGACGCAAAATAGCACGCAATCCGCGGGCAAATGTCATTTCAACTTTTGGATTGACCTGTGTCTGTCCAATACCCGGCAGCAGATATTCGACAGGATCTTCGATCGTCATAATGTTGCGGCTACGCGAGTTGATATGACTCAAACCTGCATAAAGTGTTGTAGTTTTTCCCGATCCGGTAGGGCCTGTTACCAAAATAATGCCGTGGGGTTTGTTCAGGTTTTTGTCGAAACGCTCCTGAACCTCGGCAGGCATACGCAACTGTTCGAGCTTCAAAGCACCCGCCGCCTGATCAAGCAAACGCATAACGATGCGTTCACCGAAAGCCGAGGGCAGTGTAGACACACGGATATCAACCGCATGGCCTGCCAATCGAACGGTAATACGACCATCCTGTGGCAGACGTTTTTCAGCAATATCCAAACGCGCCATTACCTTGATCCGCGAAACCAGTACGGGTGCCAACTCTGCTTTCGGCGAGAGCACTTCACTCAAAACACCGTCAATACGGAAGCGAACTGACACTCGATCTTCGAAAGGCTCAACGTGAATATCCGATGCACCTTCACGAACGGCTTGGGACAATATGGCGTTAATCAAACGGATAATCGGGGCATCGTCATCGCCAGCCAACAAATCCGTACGGTCGGCAAGGTCATCCGCCAGAGAAGACAAATCAAATTCATTACCCAGATCCTCAGCAGCACGCTGGGCAGCACCATCACCACTTTGGTATTCGCGAGTCAAGCGCTTCTGGAAATCATCGGCTGGCATTTCCTCCAGCTTGAATTCACAACCCAGATGTCGCTGTAATTCCAGCAGAGTATTCAAACCTATGCCTGGTTTGTGTAACACCACCGGACGACTGTAGGCCTCTGGCTCTGTTGATTCCAACATCACCCCGTATTCCGAAGCAAACGCAAAAGGCAAACGCTCGCGTCGGGGCGATTCAACAGGTGCCGGATCGACTTGAAGCTGTTCGTTCACAGTTATTCCTTACCATCGGCGGGTTTGTCTTTCGACAAGTCGTACAGGGGTTTATTCACTTCTTCCCACTCCGGGATTACAGGCATATCTTTTTCCCAAAGTAACAAGCCCGAATTCTCGCGATGTTCCAGCTGCGCCTGACGAATTTCACGGTATTTTTCGGCTGTTGCCCCGGTCAGTATACGATCCTCACGGATAATGGTCGGGCGAATAAATACCAGCAAATTGGTTTTCACTTTTTTGGAAGATTGACTGCGGAACAGATGGCCCAGAACCGGGATACTACCCAGTATGGGAACTCGCTTTTCACCCGTCAGCACATCATCTTTAATCAACCCGCCCAAAACAACAGTTTGTGCATCGTTGGCCATAATCTGGGTTTTGATCTCGCGTTTGTTGGTAATCAAACCACTGGCACTGTTCAGGTCGGCCACACTGGAAACTTCTTGTTCTATGTCCAGCACAACTGTATTACCTTCATTAAGATGAGGTGTCACCTTCAGGATAATACCTATGTCTTTTCGATCAAATGTATTGAAGGGGCTACTGAATCCACCACCCACACCGCCCGCTGTATTGCCCGCGCCAGTGTAAGAGCCCGTCGCAAAAGGTACGTTTTGACCTACGCTGATGGAGGCCTCGGTATTATCGGTTGTCAGCAAATTGGGTGTAGACAAAATGTTGCTTGAGCTATTGGTCTGCAGCATTTTCAGTACCCCCAGAAAATCTGTTCGACTGCCCAGACGACCTATACCAAAAACCTGCCCGGTGATTTTGGAAGCACTGGCAGCCAGGTTTAACAAAGCAGCATCCTTATCTTCCTGAGTTGCATTTTCATCACTGGCAGCTATAGCCGCTGCGCCCACAGCTCCAATAGTGCCGTCATTGGAGTTGGAACCAAACCCATACTTGTCATCACGGTACATCCACTCAATCCCCAAATCAGTACCGTTGGTATCCTGTATTTCGACGATGATCGCTTCAATAAGAACCTGGGCACGGCGGATATCCAGCCTTTCAATCACTGACAGCAGGCTATCCATGGTGTCCACATCCGCACTGATCAACACCGAGTTGGTAGCTTCATCTGCCTGAACGCTGGGTTGTGTGGCATTGGGTGAGTTGGGATCTGCCGCTTTTGGAGCTATACCCTGCATCATGCCGGTCAACACCTTGGCAACATCTTCAGCCTTGGCGTAGTTGAGATAAACAACCCTGACATTACTGTTTCGCGCCTGGGGTCTGTCCAGGTCTTCAATTAATAACTTGATGCGCCTGCGGGAAAGATCATCACCACTGATCACTACAGCATTGGTTCGCTTGTCGGCCACAATCACCGGTGGAGCAGTCGCTATACCACGAGCCGGATCGGGTTTTTCCAGTTGTGCAATCATGGCCACTATGTCAGTAGCATTGGCATAACGAAGCGCAACAACATCGGTATTGGTAGAACCAATTCGATCCAGTTTTTTAATCAACTCGCTCATGCGTATTGCGTTGGCGCGGGTATCGGTCAATATGATGGCATTACTGGGTTCATACACCGTCATATGCGCGTATTGAGGTGAAAGTGGGCGGATCGCGGCCAGTATTTTGGAAGCACTTGTGTACTTCAAAGGGATTACCTGGGTGATATAGAGATCATCATTCTCGGAAGCTTCTGTTTCTGTCGGTATGGGTAACTGTCGCGCATCACGGTTGGCCACTATGCGAACAATATTGCCGCTCTCAACTGCCGTAAACCCATTGACATCCAGTGATGCCAGAAACAATTCGTAAACTTCTTTTGCAGTTAATGGACGGGTGTTAATAACTTTGATTGGGCCACGTACTTTAGGATCAATAATGATGCTTTTGCCTGTAATGCCAGCGATTATCTTAATGACTTCCTGTACATCGGTATCATTAAAATTCACCGACCAGACTTGTTCGCCTTGTTCATTTTGTCCAGGTTGAATACCGGCGGGTTGTGCAAATGCCTGCGAGGTCATCAAACCAGCCACCAATACCGATATCCATAACAATTTATATTTAACAGATTTCACTGAACGTCCTCAGTTAACGATTGAGAGATATATCAAGATTTACTGTGCCGCCGTTACGCAAAATCTGCAAATTTGCGGAGGTAGCACTACCCATACTGCGATAAATTTCCATAATTTTGCCGGGGTTATTCAATGGCATTCCATTCACGGCTGTCACTATGTCTTCAGGCTGAAGGCCCAGACTATTGAACATTTCCGCATTGCGACCCGGACGAATCTTGTAACCGACTATTTGACCATTTTCCCGATGAATACTCATGGCCACCACATCTGACAAAGTGTTGCCCATCTGGGCTATATCATTGCCTGATGGCGCCATATTTTGAGGTGGCGTATAAGAGATCGGAGGTCTTGCGCCCGGCGGATTATCAATTGACGGATTAGGCGGTGCTGAAAAGCTGGTCATTTTTGGCGCGTTGGGATCATCTTTAAAAAGCCACAGCGATTCATTTCTACCGTTGTTATTGATAATCACCCTGTCCGCAAGAATTTTTGCGAGGGTCACATTATTACCAACCGGGATGGGATCCCCGACAGCAAACACTTCTTGCCTGTCATTGGTTGCGATTACGGCACGCGCCACTTTTTCGTCATTACTGTAAACCAGTCCCCGCAAAATCAAATTCAGCTGGGTGTCCGCAAGATCCTCTGTATCAATATTGGGTTCCGGCTGGGCATCGGCAACAGGTGCAACCGCGGCATCACCAAAGGGTGTTGCAGTCTTGAGTTTGTCTATATCAATGGTATTGGGTTGTGCCAATGAAACTTGTGGGCCTGAAACAGAGTTTTCCACTTTAGCGGGAGGAATTGTTGGTTTGGGAACAAGCATCCAGATCATCTGTGCCAATACACTTGCCAACCAAATAACCAAAAGAACGCGCACAATTCGCTGCCAGACATCCAATGGAATTCTGGCCAGGAACTGAAAAACTGGTTTTAATCGAGCCTCTAATTGGCCCAGATTGATGGACGACATGACTTGTTGACTGTTTATTGACATCTTATTCGGATTTCCGCTTGACTTGCCCACACCGCCGGGATTGGACTCGGCAAATGCTAAAACATTCCCTGCATAATTTTTTGTAATTTGTAATAGTTAAGTCACTGGATTCTACTCCATGTTAATAACGATTGGGAAATAGCAGGGCCTTGTTTCGTGCTTTACATCAAAGGTTTCGTGCTCCGCATCAAAAGTTTGGCGCTTTGGATCAAGCGTTTTAACAATAAAAGGCTTGTGCCGAATCCCGGTTAACCAAGTCTAGACCAACTTTTCAGAAAAAACCGTGTGCATTACCAAGGGAAAAATTGTGTTGGCAATCCATTGGTTCTTAATACCGCCGCTACATCCATACTCAGCGCAACACCGGCATGAACCAAAACACCACCCCAGATGCTGCGCGAACGCATCGCCAGTATGCCCAGAAAAAAGCCGAACAATATTGCTCCCATCGCTTCAGGCCATAATTTTGGCAAATGAATCATCATGTAAGGCACACACATAATCCAAATTGCATTGGCCCCCTACGCAGGCCTCAGCGCATGCAAAAAAAATCCACGGAAGAAAAATTCCAGACAAACAAATTGGGTCAAATACAGAATTTCCCACAATATAAAATCCAGATAACTGCGACTGGTTAATTTATAAAAAGGATAATGATGAACAAATTCATCGCCCAGACTTGCGATATAAACAAAACACAAGATAGGCATCAACAAACAAGCATAGCCAGCCCAGTGCTGATGTGTCTGCTGCCAACGCCAGCCAAAATTCACTATGGATTCTTCAAAGAAATAGCGGATAAGAATCCAGGGCAACACAACAAATGCCAGCAAATGACAGCCGGTCCACCATCCGAATTCGATTAATTTTTTCCACAGGGTTTGATCCAGCCATTGTGAGAAATAATTATCGGGGAAACTAAAGGCAGATTCGATAAACGATAAAAAAACATAAAAGCTGGATGAGTATTTTGCATAGTGCAAAAACAATAAACTGACTGAAACTCCCGCCAACGTAATCAGTGTTCGTCGCAAAGCCTGTGTACGCGACATGGAATAGGAATTTTTATCCTGATCCACTTCATCCAGAGCTGCCATCCAGGTTGCCGGATGAAAATAATGTTTCATTATACTGCTCCAATAATTGGGCGATTTTTATTTTGCAATATGATTTGCTGCGTTGTATGAACGCTCATGCATATCCAGAAATTTGAAAATAACATCGCGCGCAAGGCGAGTTTCACTATTGGTTAAAAACACCATGCCAATTTGCAATTCACGATTAAACACAATTTCTGATCGATATCCCTTCACCCATCCACCATGGTGCACAAAGTTTTTATGTGGCCCGTAATCAAATACCCGCCAACCCAAACCATAAGCGGTGTTGTAAACACCTTGTCGTGATGAATAATGATTTTGTACCGGTGTATTTTCCGTAATGCGTGCATGCAGCTGATTTAATACCAACTCGGGTAATATCTCTTGCCGACGCCCCAATTGCGCCAGCAGGAATTGACTCATATCCGCGATGCTGGCATTGGCCCCGGCTGCTGGGGCGATGCGATAATAGTTTTCTGTTACATCTGCCATCACCCAGGATTTTCGGCGGCGAATATGTGGCGCAGTTCGATTGGGTGTCGCCAGATATCCGCCCAATCCATAAGAGGCACTCTTCATTTCCAGGGGATCAAATAAATAATGTTTTACAAATTGCTCAAAAGTTTCACCGGATTTTTTTTCCATCATGTCGCCGACCAAACTGAATGTGACATTTTGGTAGGCGTAACATCGGCCCGGTGCACATAAAAATCTTGAACTGCGCAAACCCTTCACTGCTTCGCCATAGGATTTATCTGCTTCGATAGAACTGCTGGCTGCATGTTTGGGTAAACCGGTTGATTGCGCCAAAATATGTTTCAGTGTCAGCAATTGACCGTATTGATTATTTTTAAATTTCACGCCTGGCAATAACGACAACACCGATGTATCCCAACGAATTTTACCTTGGTTGACCAATATAGCTGCCGCTGTAGATGCCAGGGTTTTCGAAACAGATGCCAGACGAAATATACTATCCGGCGTCACTTTTTCATTGCTGCCAATTTTCTTGACGCCCCAAACGCGCATAGATTTTACTTCGCCATTAGCGACAACGGCAATTGCAACAGCAGGTACATTGGGTGCAATTTTGGATGCAACATATTTTTCAAATTCCGGCACAAAATAAAGCGCGTCTCCGAAGAGATAATGCGGCGAAATTATTTCCGGTGTATTCAACATCGGTATAGGAAAAAGAATTTCTGGCGGGGATTGAATCTCTGAAGAAGATTGTGCCGGTTTTTCCAACGCAAGCACTGGCATTGCATACCAAAATGTAATCAATAGACAAAAACGTCGAAGAAATTTATAAGCAGAATGGTAGCTATACATTAAAAATTCTTATCAGGTTAAGGTAATTTAATTAAGGCCCCAACCCTGGTGCCGACACTCTTCGCCTTTTGGGTTCCTGAAGAGCAGCGGCAGAATTATAGGAGAATCAAAAATAAATTATCAAACAACCAAATCCCGATGGGACGTGTGCAATACCGCAATCATTCGGTCTTCTGCGGTAAAACGGGTTTCCAGTGTTTCGCCCAGACGGGATAAATCAGCATCTATGCTGCTCAAATCGTCGGTTTCGAGGTACTTATCATTAAAATCAAGGAGCTTTTCCGTTGTTTTATCGATAGAGGTATAGAGGGTACCGGCTTCCTGAAGTGCTTCCTTATCTTCAAACTCGCGACCTTCCTTAATCAGTTGATCGTAAATTTCAAAATGCCCTGCGGAAACATAATCCACCAATATCTGACAGACTTCCTTCAACATTTCTCCACGCTGTTCGCTGGATAAACTTGCCGACTCCAAACTGCTAAGCGCACAGTACTTAACCAATAATTGCTGACGCTCTTCCAACCAACGATCAATAATATCGTTCACGCCGCCCCAACGTTCTCTGGCACTTTTACAATTTTCTAGCATGGAAATATCCTACTGTTATCAAGTTTAGGGTTATTGGCTTCAAGATAGGCCAAAGGCAGCATTTGGGCAAGTTTAATAACCCTTTCGACGATGCTCGGCCTGAATGCCAGCGTAATCTTCTGCCAAATGATCCAGCTCATATTCCGCATCCGATATGCTGTGCTCATAACGATGAATCTCATCTTGCAATCTGTTGATTTCATTAAGATAGGCACGCCTTTCTTTTGTAGAACTGCCGGCATTCACAATCAATTTTTCCTGCTCGGCCTTTTGCTGTTGCAGATTATCAATACTGGTTTTGTAACCATTAATCTCGTCTTCAACCTGATTCATTTTTTGACGTAAGGCAAATAATTCCTGCCCCAGACGATAGGCTTGCAAAAATGCTGGCTCCAAATCCGCCGGGCAAAGATTCAGGTAAGCGCCTCCGTTAACACCCAATTGATATCCCGTCGATTTTTTGCAGTAAACCCTGACACCTTCGCGATGGCCCTGTTGATATTGCGTCAGATCCGGCGTGACATTAATTTTTGCGCAGGCTTTGCGGTGTGCCTGAATGGTCGTTTCCGGGCGCCCGAGGCTGCCATCCTCATAACCAATAGTCTTCCAATTGGCATTCAGGCACTCGTCTTTGCTCATGGATGCACAGGCAGACAATCCGCCCAATATGGCAAGTATGAGCAGGGTGCTAAGTTTCTTCATTATCTGCCTTGCGAAAAATCTGATAGCCATTCACCAGAATCAACAGAGCGAACCCAAAAAATGACCATAGCGCGTAGCTCACTCCCAAAATGGTATCAACCTTCGCACAATTGCCATCTCCTTTCAGCAACAACTTCAAACCCTCTATAGGTGGAAACGCTTCAAGGATATAGGAAAGGCCGGGGCCACATGCAGGCACTTGATCTTCCGGCAAACTTTGCAACCAAAGTTGGCGAGAAGCGAAGGCCGCACCAAGCAACGCAAACACCAATCCCAAAATCGGATAAACACGAAAACGTTTGGGGTTATGGATAAAAGCAATCAATGCTGTAATGCCCACAAGGTCATAAAAAAAACGCTGGGTAATGCAGAGGGAGCAGGGGATCATCTCCATTACGTGCTCGGAATAGGCGGCAAACAGAATAAGTACTGCACAATAAACAAAGATAGCCAAATTGACTTTGCGGCTTGATAACATCCGGACATCTCCCAACCAAAAAATCCATAGTAAGCAAAGGGTCAGGTAATCGCAATTCGTTAGATGATCTATGCTTAAGAAAAACTTGCTTCCCCAAGGTTCCGGTTATGCGTTCGTTACTTAAACTCCTCATGTTGCTTATTGCGCCACTATTGCCATTGTCAACTTTCGCCTCCGGTGGAGGCGGCCCGGCTTTTGCGGAAGGCGTTAACTATATTGATGTAAAACCGCCTTTGATTGTGAATTACGGCGGCACCGGAAAAATGCGCTACATAAAAGCAGAAATTTCCCTGCGCACTGAAAATATGGAGGGAGCTGTTGAAATTACTCATCACCTGCCTTTAATTCGCGACAAACTTATCCACATTCTTAGCCAGCAAACAGAGGAAAGTATTGCCACACCTGAAGGCAAGGAAAAATTGCGTCTCTTTGCCTTGGCTGAAGTCAATAAAGCAGTTCATGCCGTTGAAAAAGGCCCTGAAAAAGAAACCAAAACCGAAGATAAAAAAGACAAGAAAAAATCCAAAGATAAATCTGATAAGAAAAAATCAGAAAAAGATAAAAAATCCAAAGACAAAAAAAACAAATCCAAAGAAGATGAAAAATCAACCGATGAAAACGAAAAAGATCACGGCCCCGCTTCGGATTTATTTTTTAATAATTTTGTAGTGCAGAAATAATTTTCCAGTCAACAATACTGACAGGCCTGATACTGTGCAAAATAATTCTGCAAGTATTCATCGAAACTGACAAGCTGATTTTGCTCCAGCGTGACTTGTTCTGCCAATGATTCTTCAGCCATTTTTGCATAAACCTGGGATATGTTATCTGTCAGAGGTTGATGTAAAAAATAATCTGCGTGTTTTTTTGCCAGATCAAGACTGAATTGATAGAAGCTTTTCTTTTGTTGCTGCATATCGCGCAGAATATTTGCTGCAGGAGTCAATTCAGGCTGATGAATTTTGGCTATCTGCTCAGTAACAGCAGCGTGATAGGATGCAGTCGCCGATGATTGATCCAATAATGCTGCAGTCTTTACACAAGCATCCAGAATTTCCAATGCCCAATCTTTCATGGCCACCTGGTTATCACCGCGCGCAAGTAACAGTCCTGGCTCACGCCCCTGATTGACAATACGTCGCTGATTTTCTTGCCCTTGATAAAATTCTTTCTCGTGAGTTTCCGGACTTGGATGCAAAATACAGAAAAGCAAAAATGCGTCCATCAAACGAATTTGTGTATCGGTAATGCCCAAAGGTTCATAGGGATTTAAATCAATACATCTGACTTCAATATATTCCACACCCTTAAGGCGAAGAGCTTGTAATGCCGTTTCACCTCGTTGCGCAGTGCGTTTTGGACGAATACTCGAATAAAATTCATTTTCGATTTGCAACAAACTGGTATTCAATTGCCTGTATTCGCCGTTGGCATCTTTAATGCCAATGGATTCATACTCCGGATGGCTCTGTGTAATAGCACAGCCGAGCGTTTTTAAATAATCCTGCACATTATTGTAATTGACGACCAATTTTTTTTGCGCATCACTCTGGTATCCCAAATCACCCATGCGCAAGGATGTGGCGTAGGGCAAATAATGTGTATGGCCTGCTTCCGCAAATGGTATAAGTTGGTGCCGCCTGTTTTGTACAAAACAGGAACAAACAGCAGGTGAAGCACCGAATAAATAAATCAACAACCAGAAATAACGGCGAAAATTTCGAATTAATGCGAAATATCCCTGAGTTTTAAAATCCTGTAAAGATTGTTTGTCATTGTGCAGAACTTGTAGCGCTTGCCAAAAATTATCCGACAAACTGAAATTGTAATGAATCCCTGCAATTGTTTGCATGCTGCGGCCATATCGATGACCCAACCCCAAACGATACACAGTTTTCATTTTGCCTGAGTTGGATGTGCCATATTGTGCAACCGGAATCTCACTATCAGGCATCAGTTTACAAGGCATACTCGAAGGCCAAAGCATTTCGTTATTTTTATGAATACTGGAAAAAGTAAACTGATGTATTTGTTTTAATTCAGTAAGCAACTCCTGATTATTTTTCACAGGCGAAGTAATAAATTCCAACAGGGCTTCACTGTAATCGGTTGTAATTTTTGAATGCGTCAATGCAGAACCAAGACTGACTGGATGTGATGTCAAGGCTAATGTTCCATCAGGAGTAATACGCAAACTTTCTTTTTCCAAGCCACGGAATATCTCACTGACAGTCGAGTTGTATCGGGTTTGGTTAAAGAATTGCAGTGCTGTGTCAAATCGTGTTGAAAACTCTGTCACCGGATTTCACTCAACTCGTTTTCTTGTTCATCTTCAAATAAATCACGCGTGGGTTTGGCTATAGGTTCAGGCATGATCTCAGGATCAATAATAGGCAAACCTTTTTCATTGACAGCACAGCTGACCAGTTTAATGCGTTGTGTGTAATCTTTGGAGCTGGCCTCAAACAATTGATTCACCGCTTCGTCTTTGTGCTCGGTTTTGTATAAACTTAACAAATCCCGACCATCCAGCCATTGATTTTGTTTGCCCAAAAATAACTTTGCCTGATTTTGCAAAATAAATATTTCTGTCATAGCTTCTCTCAGTTCGCCAGTATAAAAACGAGGGCGGAATATACCATCTGTTGTACTGAAAAGCGATTTGCTTTAGGGTAAACACCTGCAAAACAGCTATTGGCGTAATAACCACTCAATCTCTTTTTCTTCTGTTTTCAAGGTGACTATGTTATTGGAATATTTTCATTTGCTGGCAGCATTCATTGGTGTTGTTTGCGTTTATGAAGCCAATCTGCTGCTCAAGGCGCATGAGTTATGGTTATTGGACAAGCGTTTACTCTGGTCCACCGGTATTGAATGTGTTTGGCTTATTTTTTGTCTTATTGCTGTTTTCCGTTGGGACTTATCTCATTGGCAAATTCTGGTATCTTTACTTTTTATAGTGAACTATTTGTTCAGCTGTATTTACACAGGTTACCTGATGTCCAAGGTCAATTTGTCAGATCCATCTGCCATTTCAGGGTTTCGTATTCCCCGCTGGTTTCTCGAATATCATTTCAGTTTTGGATTTATCTACGCACTCATCAATCTGATGTTTTTCGTCATCTAAAAACTTTTGGCACTCTCGATTTTACGGAGAATTTTCACCTGACACTTCCAATCCATTTTAATCCGATAGTGTGAAATTGATCTATTCGTTCTTCCTGCGCAATCGAAATAACAAAACTATCAACCTGTGTGTCGGCCTGAAGCTGAAAACCCGGTGTCACTGAAGCAATCTGGAGTATTTTTGTGTGCGTAAGTTAATCCGATAATGTTTAAATTTTTAACAGTTTAAATAGCATTTAGCTATTTTGTTACACAATTACTTTATGCTTTAATGCCGCCTCCGTTAATCAATATCTGTGGTATTTATGAATTTTGACGATTGGACAGCTGACCTGGCTAAAGGCACAGCAACCCATGCCAGTGGATTCACCATTCGCATTGAAGGTAATCCGAAAGATCCTTCCGAGGTGTATCCCGGTAAATTTCCAGAAGGAATGAGTTTTGTTGATCAGGCGCGCTTGTTGCGCTCAGGATTGGGGTTTCTGGCCAGATCAGGAGAATTTGTACCAAAATCCTGGCAATCCAGTCCTGTTCAGGATGCAAAAATGGAAGCCCTGAAAGCGCGTCAGGAATTGGCCAAACAGTTTGCTGAACGACCTGACAAACCCCAACGCTCTGTACTGTCATTAAAAAAGAATTCCTGATATTTCAACTGTCATATTTTTCTACCAAAAACGGCATACAAATGCCGTTTTTGGTTCCTCTCTATTTTCAAAAACAATTCTGAATCAAAGCGACAATTATTCTAATTAAATGCAAATGATCATAGCTTCAAAAATCTGACCAAAACCCTAAGATCAAATTTAAATGAATAATCGAAATTGGAAACTCAAAAGATATATAAAAATTTAAATCCAGTTAACCGGTTACAAAATGGCTATTCAATGGATTTCAACTAGCCTTAAGCCTGATTAATCCAATAAAGGCTCAAGGATTAACATGGCACATAAACCATCTGATGATCCTGAAAAACTCAAGAACCGGATACAGGATCTTGAGACGGAATTGTCGCAACTTAAAAAAAGAGTTGCCGTTAGGGACAATCGCTTTGACTACGCTATGGAAGCAACTAATGACGGTTTATGGGATTGGGATTTAGCAACAAATAAAATTTATTTCAGTCGTTCTTTTTTGCGAATGCTGGGTTATGACTATGAAGAACTACCCGGTGATTTGCGTACTTTTCGCCGCTATTTTTTACACCCTGAAGATCTTGACGAATTGGAAAGACAATTTGTTTCTGCCATAGATAATCATCACTATTCATTAGTTTCCCAATATCGTCTGGTGCATAAGCAAGGGCATTCAATTTGGGTTCAAACCAAATCCCGTTTTTTTGAAACCGATGCCACCGGACGTGCCTGGC
>CBFGPN010000066.1:0-18337 GCA_965650675.1 uncultured Cellvibrio sp. | reverse complement strand
CGATATGACCAAAGAAAAACCACTGGTATTGACCATCTCCGTAACTGAAGACGAAATTCTCGGCATCGGCGGTGAAAATATGGTGGGCGCTTACGCATCCATGAAATATTTCCAAAGTTTGCCAAACGACAACAACAAAAAATTTGTTGAAGCTTTCAAAGCAAAATATGGCAAAGATATAGTGATCGGTGACGTAACTCAAGCCGCTTACTTGGGCCCATGGTTGTGGAAAGCAGCAGTTGAAAAAGCGGGATCATTTGATATCGATAAAGTACGCGCTGCATCGCCCGGCATTGAATTGACTACTGCACCGGAAGGTTACGTGAAGATACATCCTAATCACCACCTCTGGTCAAAAACCCGTATAGGTCATGCACGTACCGATGGTCAATACGATGTAGTGTTTGAAACCAAAGATTTGATCGAGCCAGATCCATTCCCGAAAGGTTATCAATAATTGAATTGGCCACCTGTTAAAAGCAGGTGGCCAATTTCGGTTGTGCGGTTTGATTGGCAGTAACAGATGAAAATTTTTAAAAGCAGTCGAAGAAGTTTTTTAGCAATTAATTGAGGACACGACTATGTTCGCAGAATACAGCTCCTCGGAATTATTATCGATCTTCGCCATGCAAGGTGTGGCGGGATTGATTTTATTTTCGGTGTTTGTGTTGATGGCTCTCGGTCTCGCCATTATTTTTGGGCAAATGGGTGTCATCAATATGGCGCACGGTGAATTTATGATTCTCGGTGCTTACGTTACTTATTTAACATCCAACCTTTTTTCAACTTATCTACCCGATCTTTTCAGTATCTATTTTATTTTAGCGATGATTCTCGCCTTTATTGCCGCTGGCGCTTTAGGCGCGCTGGTGGAATGGGGAATGATCCGACATCTTTATAATCGCCCACTGGACACATTACTCGCCACCTGGGGATTAAGTTTAATTCTGCAACAACTTTATCGCAGCGTGTTTGGTGCACGCGAAGTGGGTGTGACCCTGCCCGATTGGTTAATGGGTTCTTATCAACTCACTGAAACCATTGAATTACCTATTAATGGTTTATTTGTGATGAGTCTTGCCATAGGTATTTCAGTTGCCGTCGCGATTTTAATGTACAAATCCACCTGGGGAATTCAAGTGCGCGCCGTTGTACAAAATCGTGCAATGGCCGGTGCAGTTGGCATCAACACCACAAAAGTTGATCGCATTACATTTGCATTGGGTTGCGGCATCGCGGGTGTTGCCGGTAGCGCATTTACCATGATTGGTTCCACCGGCCCAACATCCGGGCAACTTTATATTGTGGATACATTTTTAGTGGTGGTGTTCGGTGGTGCATCGAGTTTGTTCGGCACAATCGCCTCCGCATTTGGTATTTCGCAAGCGCAATCGACTATGGAATTTTTCATGAGTGGTTCAATGGCAAAAGTTCTCACACTCTTGTTCGTAGTATTTATTTTGATGCTGCGCCCACAAGGTTTGTTCACTTTGAAAGTTCGTCGCTAAGAGGAGTATTGATTATGTCGTATCAAGGTATAGCGTCAATCTTTCCCAAAAAAGATTTATACAGTTACCTCATATTGGCGGCAATTTTGGTTGTTGTGTTGCCCATGTTTCTGGATATTTTTCGACTCAATCTCGTCGGCAAATATTTAACTTACGCATTCGTGGCCGTGGGTTTGGTGTTGTGTTGGGGATACGGTGGCATTTTAAGTTTGGGTCAGGGAGTTTTCTTCGGCCTGGGCGGATATGCCATGGCAATGTTTTTAAAACTGGAAGCGTCAGATCCTGAAAGCACCAAAATTCAATCCACTCCTGGTATTCCAGATTTTATGGATTGGAATCAGGTAACTGAGTTGCCATTTTTTTGGGAGCCCTTCCATAGTTTTAGTTTCACATTGGCCGCCATTATTGTGTTACCCGCATTGCTGGGTTACATCATAGGTGTTGCCATGTTTAAACGGCGCGTGGGCGGTGTGTATTTTGCGATTATCACCCAAGCTTTTGCTGCAATCCTGACGATTTTAATTATCGGCCAACAAGGTTACACCGGTGGCGTAAATGGAATGACTGATTTACGCACACTGCTCGGTTGGGATATTCGCACCGATTCCGCAAAATTAATTTTGTATTTTGTGTGCGTATTCTTTCTGTTTCTTTGTTTGTTCTTCGCGCAATTTGTTCGCAAAAGTAAATTGGGTCGCTTATTGGTTGCCATGCGCGATAAAGAAGATCGTGTAAGATTCTCCGGTTACGACGTCGCTAACTTTAAAATCTTTATCTTCTGTCTTGCCGGAGTTTTTTCTGCAATCGGCGGCGCACTTTTTACTTTGCAAGTAGGCTTCATGTCCCCCACATTGGTAGGCATAGTGCCTTCGATTGAGATGGTAATTTTCTGTGCAGTCGGTGGGCGGTTGTCAATCATAGGAGCCGTTTATGGAACACTTGTTGTCAACGCAGCCAAAACCAGTTTTTCAGAAAGTTTTCCTGAACTCTGGTTGTTTGCAATGGGTGGATTATTTATTGCAGTAGTCATGGCATTTCCCAACGGTCTCGCCGGAATTTATGAAACCTATGTTGCACCCAAAATCGAATCTTTCTTTCAAAAACTCAAAGCTAAAAAATTGCCAACACCAAAACCGGAAGAACCACCAGCTGTAGAAAAATCTCATGTAACCAACGAAAAAACCAGTCAACTGAGCGGAGGATTAGCACATGAGTAACAACACAGACTTTTTACTCGCTGTTGAAAGCTTAACGGTTTCTTTCGATGGATTTAAAGCAGTTAACGATCTGACCTTTTATGTCGATGAACACGAAATCCGTGTCATTATCGGCCCTAATGGTGCAGGAAAAACTACCGTACTGGATTTAATTTGTGGTCGCACCAAAGCCACAGAAGGCTCAATTAAATTTCGCAACCGCGAAATGACCACACTGCGCGAGCATGAAATAGTGAAAGCCGGTATTGGCCGAAAATTCCAAACACCGTCTATTTACGGCGATTTAACCGTGTTTGAAAATTTGGAAATTTCGTTTCCTCGTGGGCGTTCTGTCTGGGGTGCCTTGGCCTTCAAACGCGATGCTGAAGTCATCAGTAAGGTGAATGAAGTGGCGCAAATGATTTTTTTAAGTGATCAATTGGATAAACAAGCCGAGTTATTAAGCCACGGACAAAAACAATGGTTGGAAATCGGCATGTTACTAATGCAAGACCCGGAGCTTTTGATGTTGGATGAACCTGTTGCCGGTATGTCAGTCGGTGAGCGACAACAAACCGCTGAATTGTTGCGACGAATTATTAAAGACAGATCGGTGATTGTGATTGAACATGACATGCAATTTGTTGCGCAAATCGCGGATAAAGTCACAGTATTACATCAGGGGAAAATTATTGCAGAAGGCTCTGCTGAAAAAGTAAAAGCAGATCCAAAAGTGATTGAAGTTTATCTTGGCCATTAATTAATTCGAACGCCGTCATACCTGCACAGGCAGGTATCCATAAAAGAGGATTACATATGTTAGCCGTATCCAACTATAGAGTCAGTTATGGTCAAAGTGAGGTATTACACGGTTTGAATTTTGAAATAAAACCGCGCGAAATTGTTGCTGTTATGGGTCGCAACGGTATGGGTAAAACCACTTTGATGAAATCTTTGATGGGTGTCATTCCCAGTTCCGGCGGTAGCGTGTCACTCGAAGGCAAAGAAATGAGCCAACTCAAAAGTTATCAACGAGTTGAAAGTGGTTTCGGTTTTGTACCACAAGGCCGCATGATTTTTTCAAGCATGACAGTGCAAGAAAATATCGAAACCGGATTAACCACCAGTAAACAAAAATCGGTTCCAAAAGAACTTTACGATATGTTTCCGGTGTTACTGGAAATGCGCAAGCGTCGCGGCGGAAATTTATCCGGCGGGCAACAACAACAATTAGCCATTGCACGTGCACTTGCCAGTAATCCGAAAATGTTATTTCTCGATGAACCAACCGAAGGCATTCAACCTTCTATCATCCGGGATATGGGGCGCACACTCAAAACCATTCGCGATCAACGCGGCTTGTCGATTGTGGTTTCCGAACAAGTATTAAGTTTCGCACTGGATATTGCCGACAGAATTTTGGTCATCGAAAAAGGCGAAATCGTACACGAAGAATTACGCGAGACGATTAACGAAGCTAAAGTCGCCGCATATCTTTCGGTTTAACAATTTGAGATTTTAGGGCTGATCGACACTTGAGCTTACCAACCTTTAATTCTCCAGTTAAAGGTTGGGTTTTTTTATGAGGCTTATGACTTATTCGTTTCGGGAATCTGGAGGTTCAGCTCCCTCGGGTGGCGCGGGCATATTGTTGGGGCGACAAGCCAAAGTCAGCGAGCTTGACTCTTGATCTGATCTGGGTCGCGGTGCGACACAAACACCGTCCAACATCTCGTCATTGCGCCCGATAAAACTACAAGTATCATTTTCTTGCAGATTTTCACAGGCGGTAAAGGCTTCAACCGGAGGCCCTCGTCTTTCGTCCCGCGGTGGACGTTGCTGATCAGCGGCATAAACAGGAGTCAAGACCAAGTGCAACACAATAGCTATTATTGCCGCAACGTTGAAAAAAAACAGTTTGGATTTCATAAATTACCTCAGGTAGATCGTTAATGTCATTGCTAGGACTTAAACAATCTTTCCTGGTTCTCAACACAAATCAGCATTAACAATCTTTGCACAATTAATGATTCAGAGATCCACACCATCATTATCCCGCATCAACCGAACAATCCCACGAGATATCCAAATCATTAACCTGAACGGAAACTCAATAATATTGCCAATCAACTCAATCCAATCACCATCAACATGATGATCTTTTGGCCAAATCAAATAGGCTGCTAAAAAGCACGAAATAAGTGCAACCAACACCTTCCAATTAAAATCATTCAGAATCAAATCAAAGGTGAAGTAACATCCCATAAAAAACAGAAAAATCGAAATTACAATTCGGATGATATCCATATTTTTTACTGCACTTATTGTTTCGATTTTTTCACCCATTCTTGAACTGATGCCCTCTGCCATTGATACTTCGCATAAGCTGCAAGTTTCTCGGGCACAGTGTCACCATTTAATACCAATCGATTAAGCATTAAAGCCAAATCAGTATCGGCAATGCACCATTCACCGAAGAGATTTTGTTTGCCATCTTTTAATAATTCATCTGCAATAAAGAATAATTTCTTCGCCGCTTCTTGAGCTGATTCAGATAGTGGAGTGCTGACAGGTTTGTAGAAGATGACTTCGGTTGAGCGTTCCATGCGGATTGGCATTAAATCGCTGCGAATCCAGGCTTGAACTTGGCGGGCTTTGGCTTTTTCTTTAGCGGATGTTGGAAAGAGTTTTAAGCCAGGAAACGTTTCATCAACATATTCATCAATTGCGGAAGATTCCGATAAATAAAATCCATCGTGATCCAATAGCGGAACGCGGCTGGTTAAGGACATTTTTGAAAAACCGGCTTGGTATTGTTCGGCTTTGTGCAAATCAACAGTAATCAAATCAAAGGCTAATTTCTTTTCAGTCAAAGCAACAAATGCGGACATGGCATAAGGGCTGGTGTAACGAGCATCGACATAGAGTTTAAGTGACATGGGATTCTCCTTTGTTGAAATTCGGTCAACTATATCGGCAGCAGCCAGGATTGCCAACCGGATTGGTCTCGAATTATTGTTATACTGGTTCGAACTGCCTAGAATCCCCAAAGTTGTCACTCAATATTTCCCGAGATTCATGATGAATAAGAAAACAACCGGAGCAAGATTAAAAATTCAGGCTCGTCTGATGCTGGATGACGAAATTGCGTTCGGCCCAGGCAAAGCTGATTTACTGGATGCGATTCAAGCAACAGGTTCAATTTCGGCTGCGGGAAAACAAATGGGCATGAGTTATCGACGAGCCTGGATGTTGGTAGACAGTATGAACCGTTGTTTTCAACAACCGCTGGTTCAAACTGCAACGGGCGGCACGCAAGGTGGTGGAACCCAATTAACTGAAACAGGGTTAGATGTATTACAACGTTATCGCGTTTTGCAAAATGAAATTAATCAATTGTCGACTCAACATTTTGCGGATTTAAAATCTGTCTTGCGAAAAAAGCCGCTACCTTCAGCTTAATCCACTAAAAAACCACTGACTCCGAAGAAACGAATAACTCGAATTTCAGACTGTCGAAAAAAGGGACTTTTTCGACAAGCCTACAGGGATGTATTTACGGCGTGTCTGACATTTGAGTTATTCGTTTCAAACTTCGCGACCAACTCTCCGTCTTGAACAACCCACTGCGTATCCGTTAAATAATCCAATTCACTCAGTGCGTGAGTGACATAGATCATGGGGATTTTACATTCCGCATAAATTCGCAAAAAGAATGGCAATATTTGTTTTTTCAAACGTTCATCCAGTGCAGACAAGGGCTCATCCAACAATAACAATTCCGGTGAATAGAGCACTGCCCTGCCCAGCGCAACCCGTTGTTTTTCGCCGCCGGATAAAGCCGATGGTTTGCGATCCAATAAATTATTTAATTCCAATAAAATCACGATATTCTCCAGCGAAAACCGACGCTGGTCAGCTTGAATATTGTTAAACCCGTACAATAAATTTTGACGAACCGAAAGGTGCGGCAACAATTGCCCATCCTGAAACACCAAACCTATATGACGTTTGTGTGCAGGTACCCAGGTTTTTGATTGTTGTTCGAAGAGCATTTTTTTATTGAGTGAGATTAATCCCTGCTGTGGTTTTAATAAACCAGCGATTAAGGACAACAAGGTTGTTTTGCCACTGCCGGATGCACCGAATATCCCGGTAATAGGTGCAGATAAATTTTGTTTAACCTTGAGCGAAAAATCATCGCGCTGAAATGCAAAATCCAACTCAAGCACGACGAACTCCCAACCAGGCTTCTGCGCGGCGTGTTAATAGATTACTTAACAATAATGAGAAAAATGCCAATGCCAGACAAATCACAATTAAACGCATGGCCATAGCATCACCATCAATTTGGTGAGTCGCTGAATAAATCGCCAGCGGCAAAGTGCGGGTTTCGCCAGCAATATTGCCGACAAACGTAATAGTTGCACCGAATTCGCCGAGCGAACGACTGAACACCATAATCGACCCGATTAAAATCCCCGGTAACATTAACGGCAATGTGACACTCCACCAAACTTTAAACGGATTTGAACCCAGGGTACTCGCCGCCTGTTCCAATCGACGATCAATCATTTGCACCGATAATTTTGCGGCTTGTACCATTAAAGGAAACGCAATCACTGCAGCTGCTAAGACTGCACCCTTCCAATTAAAAGCCAGCTCAATATCAAAATGCTTTTTTAACCACTGCCCGGCTACGCCCTGGCTACCAAAAGTGACTAACAATAAATATCCAGGCACTGTAGGTGGCAATACCATAGGCATAAATAAAATGGCATCCAATGCGGATTTTCCGAAAAAATCCTTTCGTGCTAACAACCAGCCGAAAAAAATTCCGGGTAACAAACACAAAAGCGTTGCACAGATTCCCACTTTCGCCGAAAGCGCGAGCACTTGCCATTCTGCAGGAGTTAATATCAAGCTAATACCTTTTTATGAGTCCAAAAAATATTCGATTTCGTAGGGGCAGGCCCCTGTGCCTGCCCAGGGCGGCCACAGGGGGCCGCCCCTACAGAAAGATTATTTCACAACGAATCCGTAACGATTAAAAACTTCCGTCGCCTGATCCGATTGTAAAAATTCTAAAAATCTCTTTGCATCTTCATTGGCTTTTTTGGTTAAGGCAATTGGATAGACGATTGGCGAATGACTTTCTGCTGGAAAACGTGCAACCAATTTTACTTTTTTACTCATTTTCGAATCGGTTTCATACACTATCCCCAATGCACATTCACCTCGTTCAACAAATGCCAAAGCCGTGCGCACATCTTCTGTTCCTACCAATTGTGATTCGATATTTTTCCACCAACCAAAGTATTCCAAGGCCTGTTTAGCGTATTTGCCCACAGGTACATAAGCAGGTTCGCCGGTGCAAAGTTTGCCAGTTACATTCGCCGCAAGATTATATTCTTGCGTAAAATCAATATTGAATTTTCGATTCATGGGCGCAATAAAAACCAGATTATTACTCAATAAATCTTTACGTGTTTCCGAATTAATTAAATTACGTTTCTGTAAATAATCCATCCAATCTTTATCAGCTGAAATAAAAATATCAGCTGGCGCACCATTTTCGATCTGCTTCGCCAACGCCGATGAGCCAGCGTAGGAGGTTTTAATCCTGACGTCAGGATGTGCTTTTTCATAGAGTTTTGCCAACTCAGTTAACACATCGGTCAGGCTTGCAGCTGCGGATACTTTTATGTCGGCTGCCTGTGTTGCACCAACAAACAACCACTGCACCAACAAAGCGATAATTATTGGGGCATAAAATCGTTGAGAAAATTTAATCACAGTATTCACTCCAGCTAAAGGTGTCTTCGCCCATTCGATATGCATGATTGTATATAACGACAATAGCTGTCAATATCCGCCACCTGATTTATTAAGTTTTTTCAAACATCAGGCATATACCAATAGGAGTCAATTAATGAAACGCCTCATACCTCTAGTATTCACTGTTTTCGCTATAAGTTTTTTATCAGTTCATACTCAGGCCGATGCCACATCGGAAATTCTGGCCCAAAAGGGTTTAATTACGCTGGAAGAATACGAAAAGATTCGCAAGGCACAAGCAACTCAAGCGATTGTCGATACTACTGACGGATTAAAATTTACCACCGCAGATAAAAAATTTTCAGCACAAATAGGCACTATGCTGCAATTGGATATGGCTGGTTATGATAGCGATATAAAAGATAATATGGGTCGCGACTTAACCAATTCGGGATCAGAATTTCGGCGTGTACGTTTATATATGAACGGCACTTTTTCCAGTGTTTGGGATTATAAAACCGAAATCGATTTTGCCAACAACTCACAACTCATCGACGGCTATGTAGTTTATCGCGGATTTAAAACCAGCATTCCTACACAACTTACATTCGGCCATTTCAAAATTCCGTTTAGCCAGGAATCACTCATGGCAGATAAAGGCATGACATTCATGGAGCGCTCATTGCCTAACGCATTTTTAAATGCACGGGCACCCGGAGTCATGATGTCCGCTGGCCGTGATAATTGGAGTAGCGCATTGATGTTATTTGGCGAGCAAATTTCCAATACGAACAGCAATGTCAGCGATGAAGGTGGTGGTGCCAGTATGCGTTTTACCTGGGCACCGTTTATCGCCCCCGGTGCCAATTTGCATTTTGGTGTCGCCAGTAGCCTTCGTATACCTTCACAAAACAATACCAGTTTAAATACTTCACCAATTAGTTATACCGAGGCAGTACGCTTTCGTGCAAAACCTGAATCCAACATCAGCGAAATTCGTTTGGTTGATACCGGCAATATAGCAGATGTTGATAAAACCCAACTTTGGGGAATTGAATTCGCAGGCAGCTTGGGGGCTGCGGGTTTTAACGCAGAATTTATCAACACACAGATTCAACGCAAAAATTCGCGAGATAATTTGGAATTTTCCGGTTGGTATGCTCAAGCAACTTGGGCCATTACCGGTGAGCAACGTCTCTACAAAGGTGACAAAGGTTTATACGATGCCGTTAAACCTGCATCCGATTCCAGTGCGTGGGGAGTGGCTTTGCGTTTTTCTGAAATTGATTTAACTGATGGCCCATTGCAATTGCGCAACGCCGTTTTCACCCCGGAAATTAATGGTGGCGACCAACGTAATGCAACTCTGGCATTGAATTGGTACATCAACAGCTATTTGCGAAGCAGTATTAATTATGTGAAAGTTTTGGAAATCGAAGGTGGCAGTTATGCCGACAAAAATCTGGATGCATTACAGATGCGACTGCAACTTGCTTTTTAAATGATGATTCCAGTCCATACGTCAAATGACGTATAACTGATAGGAGTTTGTCGTATGGCTGCCAAGAGGAGATCGCCAGATACTGAACCTGAAACCAGTGTTAATCCTTAATGGACTGACACTGCCATATCAACACTTCAGGAGTCAGACCATGGCTGAAACAATCATCAAAATCGATCTAACAAAATCGCCTTACGAAAATGAAATGATTCACAACCGCTGGCATCCGGATATTCCTATGGCGGCTATGGTTAAACCCGGTGCTGATTTTATTATCGAGTGTTACGACTGGACCGGCGGGCAAATCAAAAATGATGATTGCGCGGATGACGTGCGTGATGTGGATTTGTCGCAAGTGCATTTTTTGTCTGGCCCCGTGGGTGTTGAAGGTGCAGAACCCGGTGATTTATTGGTGGTGGATATTCTCGATATTGGTGCCTTTGAAGAAAGCTTGTGGGGTTTTAATGGATTTTTCTCCAAGAAAAACGGTGGTGGATTTTTAACTGAGCATTTCCCTGAAGCACAAAAATCCATTTGGGATATTAACGGTATGTTTACCAAATCCCGTCATATTCCCAATGTCGAATTCGCCGGTTTGGTTCATCCGGGTTTGATCGGTTGTTTGCCATCAAAAGAAATGTTGATGGAATGGAATAAACGCGAAAAAGAACTTTATGACACAGAACCCGATCGCGTTCCTGCTTTAGCCACCCTGCCCTACGCCGACACAGCACATATGGGCAAAATGAAACCGGACGCCGCAAAAGTTGCAGCCACTGAAGGTGCCCGCACAGTGCCACCACGTGAACACGGCGGTAACTGCGACATTAAAGATTTATCGCGCGGTTCAAAAATTTATTTCCCGGTTTATGTGAAAGACGCTGGCCTTTCAATGGGTGATTTGCACTTCAGTCAGGGCGACGGTGAAATTACTTTCTGTGGTGCAATTGAAATGGCAGGTTGGATTCATTTGCGTGTGAATTTAATTAAAGACGGCATGAAAAAATACGGAATCAAAAATCCAATTTTCAAACCCAGCCCAATCGCACCCAAATATGATGACTATTTAATATTTGAAGGTATTTCGGTCGATGAATATGGCGAGCAACATTATTTGGATGTGCATGTGGCTTATCGCCAGGCTTGTTTGAATGCTATCGAATATCTCACCAAGTTTGGTTATTCCAAAGCACAGGCTTACGCGATTTTAGGTTGCGCACCGGTGCAAGGGCATATCAGTGGTGTGGTAGATATTCCGAATGCTTGCGCAACTTTGTGGTTGCCGACAGATATTTTTGATTTCGATGTGAATCCAACTGCAGAAGGGCCGACGAAAAAAGTTACGCCTGGGTTTAGTGTGCCGTTGTCGAAGGATAAGTGATTTTTTTCAACTTGGCACTTTCTGCTCCCTCTCCCTTGATGGGAGAGGGCTGGGGAGAGGGTGGTGAATTTAACGAGATATTTTTTAATTCATTTCCCCCTCTCCCTAACCCTCTCCCACAAGGGGAGAGGGGACAGTAAGTGCCAATAAAAAATTAATCAAAAAACCTCGGAGAAAAAAATCATGCCCGTCTACGATTACAAATGTGCAGATCACGGATTATTTTACGAATTGGCATCAATGGATGATTCAGCAAAACCAATGGCTTGCCCACACTGCCAAAAATTGTGCGCGCGAGTGATTATGGTTGCGCCAGAATTTCTTTCAATGGCGACAGAGAATCGACAAGCGCATGCGAGAAATGAACAAGCCATGCATGCTCCGGTTTTTTCCACACCGGAATATCGCGCTGAACAAAAAGCGCGTCGTGAACATAAACACGGCAAAGGCTGTGGCTGCGGTGATAAACCGATTCGCAAATCCAATTTATTATTTACTGCTGATGGCAATAAAATGTTTCCATCCATGCGACCCTGGATGATTAGTCATTAAATCTTTAGCAAAAAAGCTCGCACAGAACACTGGGCGAGCAAAGGGAGTTGTCAGGGGTACAAAACTGAAAGACATAAATCTTTCCAGATCCAGTGCAACTGTTCACTGAATCTGTATCAGTTAAGAGAGGTGATTACAGAAAGAGTTCAATCGGTAAAAATGAATCACATTTTTTGCACGATTTAGTCTTCTTATTTTATAGGCTTGTCTGAAACCCCAAATAATTCCGAATTCTGTCTACCAAATACCTGATGGCAGAGAATGCCCATTCTTAACCAACTCAGGTAAAATCCCCACCTCGACCAATACTCAGGAATATCGCCAGCCATGGCTTCGTTGATTCTATTTAATAAACCCTTTGGCGTGCTTTCACAATTCACCAGTGAGGAAAATCGCCCTACATTGAAGGAATATATCAAGATCCCGCATGTGTACCCTGCCGGGAGATTGGATCATGATTCAGAAGGTTTGTTGTTGCTGACGGATGACGGGCAGGTGCAGCATCATATTGCACATCCGGCGCATAAATTAGCGAAGACCTATTGGGTGCAAGTAGAGGGTGCACCTAACAGTTATGCGTTGACTAAATTGCGTCAAGGTGTGGAATTAAATGATGGAATTACGCAACCGGCTGAAGCGAGATTAATTGCCGCACCAAAATTATGGGAACGTGATCCACCGATTCGTAGCCGTCAGAATATTCCAACACAGTGGATTGAAATTGTGATTACTGAAGGTAAGAACCGACAAGTGCGTCGCATGACTGCTGCCGTGGGGCATCCAACTTTGCGGTTGGTGCGGGTGAAAATTGGCAATTGGACTTTGGAAGGTATTGAACCGGGTAAATACAAAGTTGAAACGATTAATTTACCGGCCAATGCACTGGGTGCAAAACCCAATCGATCCGGGAATAATCGTCCTGCTAATAATCGCTCCGGTAACAATCGACCAACTCAATCGGAAAATACCGATCAAAAAATTGCGGGGCAAAAACCGGTTAATAAACCGCGTCCTAAAACGGCAGCTCCAAAAAAATCCGTGAGTGAAAAAACGGCTGAGAAAAAAACGACGGTGATTATTCAAAAACCCAAACCGCGCTCTTTGTAATCGATTAAACGAATACCGTACTCACCATCGGTGAGTGCGCGTTTGATCAGGTAGGTTTTATCCAACTTTTTCTTTTCTATTTCGTCCAGATCAAGAACAATTTCTTTTTCCAATTCGCCACTTAAATTTTTGATCACAATAATTTTTGGCAAATGACGATATTTTTGATTGGTTTGCAACACAATACCCACCAATCCATTGATCAACTCTACCAAGGAACCTGGTGGATACAAACCGACACACTTGATAAATTCCAACGCCAGTTTTTCATCAAAATGTGTGCCGCGATCTTTAAAAATAATTTTCAGTGCTTCGGTACTGGGGCGAGCTTTGGAATAACAGCGGTTAGCTGTCATAGCATCATAGGCATCGACAATGGTTACTATTTTGGCGAAATCAGAAATACCGGCCGATGATAACTTTCTTGGATAACCGGAGCCATCCACTTTTTCGTGATGACTGTAGGCAACATCAATTGCAATATCCGGCAAACCACTGGATGACATCAACAGATTGCGCCCGTGAATGGAATGGGCTTTGATAATGTTGAATTCTTTTTCTGTCAGCTTTTCCGGTTTATTTAATATTTCAGGCGGGACACGCATCTTGCCTACATCATGCAACAAACCGCTGATGCCCAACTTTTGCAATTCCTCTTCATCCATTCCCAAATGACGGCCAAAGGCAATTGACAGAATGCACACATTCAAACAGTGTTCTGCCGTGTATTCATCTTCATTACGCATGCGTGACATCCAGATCAATGCATCCGGATTACGCAAAATGCTGTACATGCAATCACTGACTGTGGATTTAACTTTATCGGCATCTATGACAGTGCCAAATCGCAAATCATCAAGCAGCGTGCGGGTTAATCGACGGGCTTGTTTGTAAGTTGCCAATGCATTCGAATGTTCTTGTTTGGCATCTGTTTCATTGGCATATACAGATCTGTATTGAAAGGTGTCCGCTATGGAACGTTTTTCAGGTGGAACCCATTCTGAAACCAATTCATCTACCCAGATGTGTTCGCTGTATTGTGCAACCAGATCTATATCTTCCAGGGTTTCAACGATAAAACCTTGCATTAAAAAGGGAGTCTCCAACCAGTCTCTATCGAGTTTGGAAACGAACATACCAATTTTGAGTTCCGAAATATGGATTTTATGGCTTTTGGGTCGTTCATCCATATAACCGGGTTTCACTTCACGACTGTCCAACTGCGTACCTTTTGTAACGGGGGCATGTTTGTATCATAGACCATAAGGATGGTATTAGTAGCCTATTTTGTATCGGATTTATAGCATTTATTTGTCGTTTTTTGCCTCTTCCCACAATCGGTTCATCTCGTCAATATTCGAAGATGCGAAAGGTTTGTTAAGATTTTTTTCGATGTATTGAAACCGATTGGAAAACTTGAGGTTGGCTTTACGCAAAGCTTGTTCAGGATCTATTTTCAAAAACCGGCTGATGTTAACAACAGCAAATAACAAATCGCCCAATTCCTCTTCAACCCCGGGCAAATCCTGATCAGCCAAAGCCTCTTCCACTTCAGCTAACTCTTCGCGCACTTTGGCAATTGGCCCCTGTACATCATCCCAATCAAAGCCAACCGAAGCAGCACGCTTTTGCAATTTGGCAGCACGACTCAAGGCCGGTAAATTCAGCGGGACATCATCCAATACGCCTTGCACACCTTTGGCTGCTCGCTCTTCCTGTTTAATTACCTCCCAACGCGCTTTCACCTCTTCCGACAAACTGTTTCGATTTGTGATTTGCGATTGCAAAGTTCCATCCGGAAATACATGCGGATGGCGACGCACCAATTTCGCTACCAAAGTTGACACTACATCGGCAAATTCAAAACGATTTTCTTCTTTACCGATTTGGCTGTAAAAGATCACTTGAAATAAAAGATCACCCAACTCTTCTTTCAAATGTGCAAAATCTTTTTTCTCGATTGCATCCACCACTTCATAAGCTTCCTCGAGCGTGGAAGGTGCAATGGTGTCGTAAGTCTGTGTGATATCCCAGGGACAACCGGTTTGAGGGTCGCGCAGGCGCTGCATTAAATAGAGAAGATCGGTGATGGTGTAGGGGTTCATGTTTTTCTCAAATAATCTTTTAAAAGCTTTCACCCCCTCCTAACCTCCCCCTTGGCAAGGGGGAGGCACAGTTCCCCACTTTGAAAAAGGGGGGGTTAGGGGGGATTTAAAATCTTCGAAAAATTGACCATTTTAAATCCCTCCCAGCCTCCCTTTTTCAAAGGGAGGAGCTAGTCCCCTCCCCTTACGAAGGGGAGGGTTAGGGTGGGGTTGTTTTAATGCTTTCTTCTGGCCGAAGCCACATTCGGTAACTGATTCAATTTGGTTAATATCCGGCTCAATTCATCAATACCACGAATCTCACCTGTCACCTGCATATCCACAGTACTTTTTTGTTTATCCGACACAGTATTTAACGCAATGATGTTGATGCGTTCGTTATCAAAACACGTGGTGATATCTCGCAACAAACCATAACGATCATAAGCTTCAATCACAATATCGACGGCATAAGTGCTTTGTGGTTGATCGCCCCATTCTACTTTTAAGATACGTTGCGGTTCGTCAGTTTGTAATTGCAATAAATTGCTACAGTCCTGTCGGTGAATGGAAACCCCTTTCCCCAAGGTGATGTACCCGGCAATCGCATCGCCGGGAACCGGGTTACAACAATGTGCAATTTGCGTGAGTAAATTACCCACACCTTCGATATAAAAATCGGAGGATTTTTTCTTGCTGGGCGCTTTGGTTTTAAACGGCAATAAGGGTTGTTGTGGATTGCTTTCGTCCACAATTTTTTGCGCAGCATTCAATACCTGGCCGACGCCCATATCGCTGGCACCCACAGCCGCGTAAAGATCATCCAGCGTGTGAAATTTTAACTTTTTCGCAAGCGTTTCAAAATCCAAATCCAATAAAGCAAGGCGACGAAATTCCCTGTCGAGTAATGCCTGGCCTTCCGCAATATTTTGATCGCGCGCCTGTTGCTTGTACCATTGTTGAACTTTTTGTCGGGCGCGTGGCGTGTTGATATAACCCAATGCCGGATTCAACCAGTCGCGACTCGGCATATCGCGTTTGCCGATTAGAATTTCAACCTGATCCGCATTATTGAGTTGATAGTTGAGTGGCACAATTCGATTATTCACTTTGGCACCGCGACAGCGATGACCAACATCGGTGTGAATACGATAGGCAAAATCCAGAGGTGTTGCTGTACGCGGTAAATCGACTACGTGACCTTCCGGTGTAAACACATATAAACGATCCTGATCCAGGCTACGGAAATCTTCTTGTAGTTGTTGATTGTCACCACCCAACTCTTCATGCCATTCCAATACTTGCCGCAACCAGGAAATTTTTTGCTCGTAACTGCTTTTATCTACTTCCGTATCAGTACCTTTGTAACGCCAGTGTGCGCACACCCCCAATTCCGATTCTTCGTGCATTTCAAAAGTGCGAATTTGTACTTCCAATACTTTATTTTCCGGACCAATAACAGCAGTGTGCAATGAGCGATAACCATTTTCTTTTGGCGATGCAATATAGTCATCAAATTCATGCGGTACATTTCGCCACAAGCTGTGCACAATACCGAGTACTGCATAACAATCACGCACTTGCGGAACTAAAATTCGCACCGCGCGAATGTCGTAAACCTGCGAAAAAGGAATCGCCTTTCTCTGCATTTTTCGCCAGATACTGTAAATATGTTTAGCGCGCCCGGTGACTTCGCCATTAATATTGGAGCGGCGCAAATGTTCGCGAATCAGTCCCAATAATTTTTCAATATATTGCTGGCGATCCAGACGTCTCTCATCCAGCAAATGGGCAATTTGTTTATATTCGTCGGGCTGTAAATAACGGAAAGATAAATCTTCCAATTCCCATTTGATATGACCAATACCCAATCGGTGAGCCAGAGGTGCATAGATATCCGCGACTTCACGGGCAATTTGTTTTTTGCGTTGTGCAGTAGCATTTTTTACAGCGCGAATCGCGCAGGTTCTTTCTGCCAGTTTGATTAATGCAATACGCACATCATCAACCATGGCAACCAGCATTTTGCGGATTTTTTCTGCTTGAACTTCAGCTTCATTACCTAACACGCGCTGCTCGGTTTCTTTGCGTTGGTAACTGATAGCCGCCATGCGCAAAACACCTTTAATCAATTTGGAGACAGTGTCGCCAAATTGATTTTGTATCTCAGCCAGAGTAATTTTGTTTTCACGAACAGCGCGATACAACATGGCTGCTACCAGCGCGTCCTGATCCAGTTTTAAATCAGCCAGAATTTCCGCCATCTCCAAACCGATTCTGAAACAGGAAAAATCTTCGCCCCAGTTGTGATCATCTTCAGATTGAATGTCAACCAGCGACAAACTTAATTCAGCGGCGCGACGTAATTCGCTACGTGCAGTTTCGGATTGGCTATGCAAATGATCGACACGATTAATCCAGGCCTCTATGTCAACCTGACCATCGGCCGCTATGGGGTGATCCTGACGCACTTTTACCATTGATCGCTCCTGTTCTTTGCTCTTTTTCTATTTTTTCTTTTATCTGCGAACAAACAATGCCATGGATTCAACATGTGCGGTTTGCGGGAACATATCGACTACCCCCAAGGCACTTAATTGATAACCGGCAGCCAATAATTCTTTGGCGTCACGTGCCAGGGTTGCGGGATTGCAACTGACGTAGACCACCCGTTCAGGAGAAAGTTGCGCGATCAATCCTACACTCTGTTTGGCGCCATCCCTCGGTGGATCAAGCAACACTGCATCCAGTGAGCTACAGACTTGACGCAAACGGGGCAAACCCATTTTTTCCAAATCGGCGGCCATAAATTCCACATTTTTTATGCCTGAACGCTGTGCATTTTCACGACCACGCAACACCATGGATTCCTGCCCTTCAATACCGATTACCCGTTTGGCTTGCGTGGCAACAGGTAAAGTGAAATTGCCTATACCACAAAATAAATCCAGCACTGTTTCGTTGGATTTGATATCCAACAGCGCCAATGCTTGAGCCACCATTTTTTCATTCACTCCGGCATTGACTTGAATAAAATCCAATGGATGAAAACCAATTTCCAACTGGAATTGTTTCAGGGAATAAAATAAACGGGGATCAATTGCTTGCTGTTGTAAATCAACCAATTCGGGTGATTTATTTGGCTGCAAACATATTTCACAGGCATATTTTTTTGCAAAATCGGAAATCTGTTGATAATCCTTATCGCTGAGTGATTTGATTTGACGCAA
>CBFGPN010000065.1:0-18465 GCA_965650675.1 uncultured Cellvibrio sp. | reverse complement strand
GGTGCGCAGTCGTGCAAAAGAATGGCATCTGGATGTGAATAAAATCGGTGTGGTGGGTTTTTCCGCAGGAGGGCATCTGGCTGCCAGCGTTCTAACCCGGCACGATTTTGGTGAAAGCAAAACAGATTCATTATCAGCCATCCATGCACGACCGGATTTTGCCATTTTGGGTTATCCGGTTATCAGTATGCAGGCAGCATTTACTCATCAGGGATCACGTAAGGCCTTGCTGGGTGAGAATCCCTCCGTGCAATTAATGGCGGATAATTCGCTTGAACTGCAAGTAAAAAAAGATATACCACCCGTATTTATGTTTCATGGTGTTGCTGATCAATCAGTGCCGGTTGCCAATAGTTTGTCTTTTTTTACTGAAGTGCAAAAGTACAATTCACAATCTGAATTGCATATTTATCAAAGCAGTATTCATGGTGTGGGCATGGTGCAAGGCCAGGGCAGTATTTCCAGTTGGCCACAGGCACTTGAACTTTGGTTAAAACAAAATAAATGGATCAATTAATTTCAATGCTCAATATTCACTCTGTCCCTGATTGTTTAAAAACCTTTGCCGAAAAAACCTGGAAAGATTATCTGGATGCAGAAGCCCGCGAAAATCTTCCATCGCTGGAATCACTTTTATCGTCCTGCATTGGCAAAGGATGGATTTCCAATGCAGATTTTCCATCACAACTCACCAAAGCTTTTGTCGGTAGCGAATTTGTCGCACAAACTGCCGCGCGAAATCCCCAATTGTTTCAGTCTTTAATTTCATCCGGACGATTGTTTTCCAATTCAGATTCATCTGTGTGGATTGAAAATTTTGTTGCGCAAGGAAAGTTATTAACGACTGAAATTGAGTTGGATAAGCACTTGCGTCGCAGCCGGCAAGAACAGCAATTCAAAACTGTTTGGCAAGATCTTAATCGGTTGTTGACCATGCAAGAAGTCACCGCTGATTTGTCTGCTTTTGCGGATGCATCCATCAGTTTGGCTGCAGATTGGCACTATCGCGATTTGCAAAAACGTTATGGTACACCGATTGGAAAAAGTTCTGGCCTGGCGCAACCTTTTATGGTGTTGGGCATGGGCAAGCTGGGCGCACAGGAACTCAATATTTCATCGGATATTGATTTGATTTTTACTTTTCCTGAATCCGGCGAAACCGATCATGCCGTAAGTGCTATCAGCAATCAGGAGTTTTTTATCAAGCTCGGACAAAAACTGATTAAAAGTTTGGATGCAATGACGGCCGATGGATTCGTGTTTCGTGTGGATATGCGTTTGCGTCCGCATGGACAAAGTGGTTCTTTGGCGATGAGTTTTGTCGGCATGGAAGATTATTACGAAACACAAGGACGTGATTGGGAACGCTACGCCATGATCAAAGCACGTTTGGTAGCTTGGGCCAATAGTCATGAAAAGCCAGCGTTGGATATTGAAGTGGCTCGCGTTGGTTTGCGGCAAATTTTGCGGCCATTTACCTACAGGCAATATATTGATTTCAGTGTGATCGAAGCTCTTCGCGATATGAAAGGATTAATTGCCAGACAAGTACAACGCAAGGGTATGAGTGCTGATGTGAAGCTGGGTGAGGGCGGCATTCGCGAAGTGGAATTTATTGTGCAGGCTTTTCAATTGATTCGTGGCGGACGTGATAGTCGTTTGCAAGAGAGGCAGGTCTGCAAAATGCTGCCTTTTTTGGAAGCAGAGCATTATTTGCCGCAAGGTGTCGGAACATTATTGCTGGAAGCCTATATTTTTTTGCGCAATACCGAACATGCGATTCAAGCTTGGCAAGACAAACAAACCCAATCATTACCAGCGGATATTAACAATCAAATCCGTTTGGCCTGGGTCATGGGTTTTCAATCCTGGGATGAATTTTTTGCGCAATTACAAACTTATCGTCAACAAGTGAATAAAGAGTTTCGGGCGGTAATTGCAGCACCGGAAGTTGAAGCTCCGATCAATCAGCCGGCATTAAATTTCTGGTTAGGTTTATGGGATGGTAGTTTGCAAGGTGAAGAAGCGCATCAGCAATTGATGGATCGCGAAATTGAATCTGCCGATGAATTGTTAAAACATCTGCAGCGCATGCGTGAAAGTAAATCGGTTATGTCAATGCAAGCCAGTAGTCGTAAGCGACTGGATACATTTATTCCTTTGTTGTTAATCGCATTGTGTGATCGCGCGCAAAAAGGTGAAGTGATAAGTCTGGTAGAAACGCTTGGTCGAATTGTCCCTTTGGTTGAATCAGTTGCGCGTCGTACGGCTTATTTGGTGTTGTTGGTGGAAAATCCAATCGCGTTGCAACAATTAGTGCGTTTGTGTGCAGCGAGTTTATTAATTGCGGATCAGCTTGCGCATTACCCTGCTTTATTGGATGAATTATTAACACCGGAAAGTTTGTATGCTCCACCCAATAAAGAATTATTGCGCGACGAGTTGCGCCGCGATGTGTTGCGTTTGGCATGGGATGATTTGGAAGGTCATATGGAAGCTTTACGTTATTTTCGTTCTGCACATGCGTTGCGTGTTGCTGCCAGCGAAGTGACGGGCGTTTTGCCCTTAATGAAAGTCAGTGATTATTTAACTTATATTGCCGAAACTATTTTGGAGCATGTATTGGAATTGGCTTGGCAATATATGATTTCGCGTCATGGTTATCCCCGGCGTGAGGATGGTAGTTTGGTCGAAACACCGGAATTTATTATTGTGGCTTATGGAAAGTTGGGTGGTCTTGAATTGGCTCATGGATCGGATCTGGATTTGGTTTTTATTCATAACGCCTATGCAAATGGTGTCAGTAGTGGCGAAAAGGAAGTCGATAATTTGAGTTTTTATACGCGTCTTGGGCAGCGCATTATTCATATTTTAAATACACAAACGTTGTCCGGAAAATTATACGAAGTGGATATGCGGTTGCGTCCTTCCGGTAATTCCGGGTTATTGGTGTCATCTTTGGTCGCTTTTGAGAAATATCAACAAAATGAAGCCTGGACTTGGGAGCATCAGGCATTGGTCAGGGCAAGAGTGGTTGCAGGTAATGAAGAACTTGGCAAGGAATTTGAGCGAGTCCGGCAAAAAATTCTGCAACGTCCGCGTGATTTGCCGCAGCTGCGAAAAGAGGTGGTGGATATGCGGCAGAAGATGCGTGACCAATTGGGTTCGTCCAAACAAAAAGCAGCCAGCATTTTTAATGTGAAACAGGATGCCGGTGGTATCGTGGATATTGAATTTATGGTTCAATACGCGGCCTTGGCGTGGGCGCATCAACAGCCCGACGTCATCCGGTACACGGACAACATTCGAATACTGGAGTCACTGCAAACAGCAGGTTTACTCGATGCTGACGCGGTGGCCCAACTGATCGCAGCCTACAAAGCTTACCGATCCACAGGGCATAAATTGGCGCTGCAGCGTCAGGAAGCCATACTCGAAGGTGAAGATCAGTTTGTAACTGAACGCCAACAAGTTCTGGATATCTGGCAGCGTCTGATGTTAACCGAATTTTAGGAGTTGACTATGTCATTTGCCGATCGCGACGGCGTTATATGGCTTGATGGTGAACTGATCCCCTGGCGCGATGCCAAGGTTCATGTTTTAACCCACACATTGCATTACGGTATGGGTGTTTTTGAAGGCGTGCGTGCTTACAAAAGTTCTACACTCGGTACCAGCATTTTTCGTTTGAAAGAACACACCGATCGTCTCTTCCGCTCTGCACACATCATGCGCATGAAAATGCCTTACACCAAAGATGTGGTAAACGACGCGCACAAATTGGTCGTGCGTGAAAATAAATTATCCGAAGCTTATTTGCGCCCTATGGCCTTTTACGGTTCAGAAGGTATGGGTCTGCGTGCAGATAATTTAAAAGTGCACATCATGGTTGCTGCCTGGAATTGGCCGTCATATATGTCGCCGGAAGCACGCGATAAAGGAATCAAAATTCGCACATCGAGTTACACACGTCACCACGTGAATATTTCCATGTGTAAAGCCAAAGCGAACGGCCACTACATCAACTCCTTGCTGGCTCTTCAAGAAGCCTTAGATAGTGGTTGTGAGGAAGCACTGTTGTTGGACAACGAAGGTTATGTTGCAGAAGGCAGCGGCGAGAATTTCTTTTTGGTGCGTGATGGTGTGATTTATACACCGGAATTAACTTCCTGTCTGGATGGCATCACCCGCAATACCATTTTCCAATTGGCTGCGGATTGTGGTTACACCATTAAAGAAAAACGCATCACTCGCGATGAAGTTTATGTTGCTGATGAAGCATTCTTTACTGGAACCGCTGCAGAAGTTTTGCCAATTCGTGAATTGGATGGCCGTCAAATCGGTGAAGGTCGCCGTGGTCCTATTACCACTGAATTGCAAGATTTGTATTTCAAATCCGTGCGCGGTGAATTAACAGCGCACACGGATTGGTTGTCGCCTGTTGGTGCTTGAAAAAACACCCTCTCCCCAGCCCTCTCCCATCAAGGGAGAGGGAGCAGATTCGAGTTTTGAATTAATGTGGTTTGAAATTTTAAATATTTTACATTCAAGAGAAATATTAAAAAGAACCACATCCCCTCTCCCCTTGTGGGAGAGGGGCAGGGGAGAGGGGGGCTTTTAAAAGTGGATCCCATTTGCTTCCCCGAACATCTACAAAAAATCCAAAAAATTCTCATCATAGGCCCCGCATGGATTGGCGATATGATGATGGCGCATTCGCTGTTTCAAATATTAAAAATTCGCAATCCGGAGGCTGATATTCATGTGCTGGCGTCACCCTGGACGCAACCATTACTTAAAATGATGCCGGAAGTGTCGCACATAATTGATATGCCAATCGGTCACGGTGCTTTTGCATTTTTTACGCGTCGCGAATTGGGAAAGTCGCTTCGCAGCCAACAATATGATCAAGCCATCTTGTTGCCCAATTCATTTAAATCAGCGCTGATTCCATTTTTCGCAGATATTCCCATTCGCACCGGCTGGCGCGGTGAAATGCGTTACGGTTTGTTAAATGATATTCATATTCTCGATAAAAAACGTTTTCCATTAATGGTGCAGCGTTATATCGCGTTAGGATTGGAAAAAAATGCAGCCCCTTTGGATAATTTTCCATTCCCGAAATTACAGGTCGATTTAACTGATCGGGAAAATTTGTTAACAACATTTTCATTGGAGTTAAACCGGCCGGTACTGGTGATTTGCCCCGGTGCCGAATACGGGCCATCCAAACGCTGGCCGGAAAATTATTATGCGCAGGTCGCGCAAGAAAAAATCCAACAAGGTTGGCAGGTTTGGTTGATGGGTTCAGCCAAAGACAAACAAGTCACCGATTTATTAGTTGAATCCATCGATTCAGAAAAACGAATCCATGTAAAAAATCTGGCAGGTGCAACCAATCTCACACAAGCGATTCAATTAATTGCATTGTCAGATGCTGTCCTAACCAATGATTCAGGTTTAATGCACATCAGTGCTGCATTAAGTAAACCTATGGTAGTTGTTTATGGGTCAACATCACCCGAGCATACGCCGCCGCTGACACACAAAATAAAAATTGTTTCGCTGAATTTGGATTGCTCCCCCTGCTTCGAGCGCGAATGCCCCAAGCTGCATAACAACTGCATGAAACAATTATTACCCGATCAGGTCATGCAGGCGCTGGATGAGTTGCTTGAACAACCTTTGGGTATAACAACATGAAACTTGCTATCGCAATCTTTCGTTATTTTCCCTACGGCGGTTTGCAACGCGATATGCGATTTATCGCCGAAGAAGCCATCAAACGCGGTCACCAAGTCACAATTTTTTGTGGTGACTGGCAAGGCGAAAAAATTTCCGGCGCTGACATTCGTGTAATCGACACTTTTGTCTGGTTCAATATTGCGGGTGTACGCCGTTTTGTAAAAGCGTTTGAAAAACAATTTAATCGAAATGAATTCGATCTGTTGTTAGGGTTTAACAAAATGCCCGGGTTGGATGCCTATTTTGCCGGGGATACTTGTTTTGCGGAGAAGGCCTATATTGACAGATCCTGGTTGTATCGATTGGCGCCTCGCAGTCAACTGTATTTGCGTTATGAAAAATCTGTTTTCGGTGATTCAGGTGCGAAACAGATTTTTTGTCTGGTGCCACAACAAATCAAATCAATTGCACGATGGTATTCAGTACCACGTGATCGGGTAACATTATTGCCGCCAGGAATTTCCAAAGCACATCTTGCTTGCGAAAACCCGCAAGATGCCAAAACAAAACTGCTCGCTGATTTGAATATTGAGCAATCGGCGAAAATTATTTTATGTTTGGGGTCAGGTTTTCGTACCAAAGGAGTTGATATTAGTATTGCCAGCTTCTCTGAATTTACCAAAGAGAATTCCAATACAGTACTGTTGATTGCCGGTGGTGATGATCCGGAAAAGTATCAACAACAAGCAAAACAATTGGGTGTTGATAAAAAAATATTTTTTATTGGTAATCAGTTTACTGTAGCGGGTTTATTGCATTCTGCTGATTTTCTCCTGCACCCTGCGCGCTACGAGTTGGCGGGTAACGTGATACTGGAAGCTGTGCTCTGTGGGTGTCCTGTTTTGGTAAGCTCGCAGTCCGGGTTTGCCTATTATGTTAAGCGGTTTCAAATGGGCGAGTTGATTGAGTCCTTGAATGATGTTGAAAAAATCTCATTGCAAATGCATGGTCTTTTGAAAGAGCCTAAAGCTCAGTGGCAATCCAAAGCCCGGTTGTTGTGGATTGAAGATTTATTTTCACGTGCAGAAATTGCAGTCAATTGTTTGGAAAGTCTTATTCCTAGCTTGGACAGTAATACCCGACAAATGGCCTCAAATATAAATCCATGTTTGGCATTGCTGCCTAACCTGCGGGATGATGAACAGTTAATTCTTCAGTTACAGGAAAATTTCAATAAAGGCACAGGATTTGAGTTTATTAACCAGATACAAGGTGTGACTGTTCGTAAAATGTCTGATCGGGAAACTGTTCGTTTTATTAATGGAAACAAAACTTATTATCTGAAACGGCACTTTGGTGTTGGCTGGTGGGAAATTATCAAAAATTTATTGCAATTACGATTACCTGTATTGGGTGCAGTGAATGAATGGAGAGCTTTGCAAAAGTTATCGGCTTTGCAAATTCCCGGTTTGCATGCAATTGCTTATGCTATGCAAGGTTGGAGTCCAGCCAGCAGAAAGTCTTTTATTATCACAGATGAGTTAAATGATGTTGTACAGTTAGACCATTTTTTGGAATCTCATTCACTGACGGTTCAGCAAAAAGTCAGTCTAATTCGCAAAGTCGCACAGATTGCGCGCGAAATGCACGCGGCGGGAATTAATCACCGTGATTTTTATTTGTGTCACTTTATGTTGAAGCAATCCTGGGATTTTTTGGCCGAGCCACAGATATATATTATCGATTTACACAGAGCACAAATTCGCCCGCAAGTACCTGAAAGATGGTTGGTTAAAGATTTGGCAGGATTGTATTTTTCCAGTATGCCTTTATCTATATCGTCAAGGGATGTATTACGATTCTTGCGTTATTATTTTCAACAATCATTGGTTGATATATTCAAGCAAGAGCAATACTTATTAAGTAAAGTCGAAGTCAAAGCAAAACAACTTTACAAAAAGCATAACCCGTATGATGCTGCGGAAAAAAGCAATACGCTTTAGATATATGGAGCATCCTGCGAACAAGTCTTACAGAGAAAAGTATGAAGTTGAGTTTTATTGCTAACCGTCAATATCGTGAAGAAAAAGTTCTGAATTGGATTTCGGTTGGATTGTTATTTTTTATAACATCTTTTATTTGGGCTCCTTCACGTGATGGGGTTCAAATAGTTTTTGCGTTGGGTTTATTGTTGCCATTGTTGTGTGTGCTGCCATTTCGCAAACCTGAATTTCGAATCTATGGTGGATGGTTTACCGGTTTGGCGTTGATCTTTGCTGCTTATGCAAGTTTAACCAGTATTTGGTCGCCTGTTCCTGAAGCTGACTTTTTTGTTATTCAATGGGTGGTCTTGGCTGTTTGGTTATGCGGTATTAATTGGTTGTCCAGTCAGCGAGAAATTAATTGGAATTACTTGTTGGAATTATTATTGCTGTTAGGTTGTTTCTTGGGATTAATTGATTTGTTGGTTTTTTATGGAGAGAATTCTATTTTTTCACGATTGAATGGTCTCTTTGTTGCGCGTAACCCTAATGAATTGGGCGTGCTTTTTGGTATATTGAGTCTGTTAGCTTTTTGTCAGTGGTTAAAAGCCAACACATTCAAGCAGTCTGCACATTATGGATTGGTGCTCGTGTGCTTACTCTTGCCTTTATTTCTTTCCCAGAGTCGTGGTGCTTTGCTAGCACTGCTCACCACTTCTTTAATGGCATGTTTTTATATTGGAATGTCCAAACAAAAAATGGGATTTTTGACGGGGTTAATCATTTTGAGTGTATTGGCTCTTATAGTAAATTGGTCTCAAGTAATGGCTTTCGCACCAGATCGTTTTGGTTCGGGTTTTCGCGATATTATTTGGCAGGAAGTATTTTCACGCTCAGTGAATGAGCATCTGTTGTTTGGCATAGGTTTGGAAAAAGAAGGGCGCATTATTATTCCGGATGTGGATGTATTCAATCATGCACACAATGTGTGGCTGGATACTTTTTATCGTACAGGATTGATTGGTTTAATTCTGGCGCTGGCACATGTGTTTTATGTGTTACAAAAATTCAAACCTTCTGAAGCACTGACACCATTATATTTATGGTTGATGTTTGGATTAATTGCGTCAATGTTCGATTACCGGGGTTTTTTCTGGGAGATCGATATGAAATGGTTTTTATTCTGGATTCCTGTTGGATTAATTTCTGCTATGCAGATTCAAGAAAAAAATATTCAAGAAAACAATCCTGAAATTTTGAAAGTCACAGGTAACAAAAATGAAGAATAACATGCCAGAACAATCCGCATGGCTTATTTACAAACGCCTGCTTACCTATGTCAAGCCTTTCATTGGCATGTTTGTTATCAGTTTTTTCGGATTCGTTTGTTACGCTTTTTCCAATAACTTGTTCGTACATTTATTGGAGGATTTAATCAACGTAATTTCCGCCAATAATCCGGCGGATCGCTACATTATTCCGCTCCAGGTGATTGGGATCACCTTGTTAAGAAGTTTCGGCGCTTTTGTTGGTGTATATTTTATGTCTCGAATTGCACTGCATGTGGTGCACAGGTTACGAGTTGAGGTTTTTAATCATATGACAACACTGCCCAATGCTGTTTATGATCAGCACACATCGGGCCATATGATTTCATTAATTACGTACAATATTAATGGCGTAACATCTGCGGCGACTGACGCAATTAAAATTGGTTTGCGTGAAGGATTAACCGTTATCTTTTTATTCGCGCAACTTTTGTATATGGATTGGCAACTCACTATGGTGTTTGTTGTTATAGCACCGGTTATCGGGCTTATTGTGATGATTGTAGGGAAACGTTTGCGACGATTGAGCAAAAAAGTTCAATTGTTGGTTGGAGACCTTGCGCAAATTACCAATGAAATGATTGGCGGTTTTAAAGTCATGAGAAGTTTCGGTGGTGAAAAATATGAGAAGGGACGATTTGCAAAAACCAGCCAGAGTAATTTGAAACAAAACATGAAAATTGTTGTAACTTCCGCAGCGAATACACCGATTATTCATTTGTTGGTTGCCTTGGCTATTGCGTTTTTGATTTTTATTGCTCTGACATTTATGGAAATACAAGACCCCGCAAAATTTGTGGCCTACATGACAGCTGCTGCTGCGATTATGCCCGCTGCCAGAAAGTTGGGTGAAGTTGCTCCTATTATTTTAAAAGGTGTTGCCGCTGCCGAGAGCGTTTTTCAAATGCTGGATACACCGGCAGAAAAAGATTCCGGAACTCATCAAGTGGACAGGGTTAAAGGTGAAATTCGTTTTGAAAATGTGAGTTTCACTTATCCGCAAAAAAATCAGCCTGTATTGAAAAATATTAATCTTGATGTCAAGGCGGGCGAAGTCATTGCGTTGGTGGGTAAAACGGGAAGTGGTAAATCGACGCTGGTGAATTTGATCAGTCGTTTTTACGATGCCAGTGAAGGAAAAATTATCATTGATGGTGTTCCTGTTCAGGATTACACACTACAAAACTTGCGCCAACAAATTGCGTTGGTGAATCAACATGTAACACTTTTTAACGAGACAGTCGCTGCTAATATCGCTTATGGTGCTAAACAAGATGCTGCTATGGAAGAGATAAAAGCGGCGGCTGATGCTGCATACGCCACAGAATTTATTGAGCGGTTGCCGGAAGGTTTTGCTACCCTTATTGGCGAGTCAGGTGGTCGTTTATCGGGCGGGCAACGACAACGACTGGCAATTGCCAGAGCCCTGTTGAAAGACGCGCCGATTCTAATTCTCGATGAAGCAACCTCTGCATTGGATAATGAATCGGAGTACTATATACAACAGGCATTGACGCGCATTATGAAAGGGCGAACCACTTTTGTAATTGCGCACAGATTATCGACTATTGAAAATGCAGATCGAATATTGGTAATGGAAAATGGAGAAATTGTTGAAGAGGGTAGCCATGCGGAATTGTTGGCTAGACAGGGGCAGTACACTCGTTTGTATGAATCCAAATTTGAGGTTTAATTTCAGTCATCAAAGGATGTTTTATGCAATTAATATTGCCTGCATTTGAGCATGCGAGAGTGTTGGTTGTTGGAGATGTGATGCTGGACAGGTATTGGCATGGCGTCAGCAGCCGAATCTCACCTGAAGCGCCCGTTCCTGTTGTTAAAGTTTCCCAAAAAGATGATCGTCCTGGTGGAGCTGCCAACGTCGCGCTTAATATTGCTGCATTGGGAGCCAGCGTTTCTGTGGTGGGTGTTGTAGGTGCAGATGAAGCCGGTGAAATCCTGCATCAGCGTTTGCATGCCGCGGGTATCAGCGCATCCTTACAAATTGCCAGCAGGAGCCCAACTATTACCAAGTTGCGTGTGACCAGTCGTCACCAACAGCTACTGCGTATGGATTTTGAAGAAAAATTTCATAGTCAGGATGCCAATCAGGTTTTCAACAAAGCTCGCCATCAATTAACACAAACCAATCTTTTGGTTCTTTCCGATTATGCAAAGGGTACTTTGCAAGATTGCCAATCATTAATCGCGTTGGCAAAAAGTGCGGGGATTCCTGTATTGGTCGATCCCAAAGGAAATCAGTTTGAACTCTATAGAGGAGCAACTTTATTAACTCCCAATTTGCTGGAGTTTGAAGATGTTGTTGGCCCCTGTCGCGACGAAGCTACTTTGGTGGCCAAGGGCAACACCCTGATTGAGAAGTTAAATCTGGAAGCGTTGTTGATTACTCGTGGAGAGCACGGCATGACCTTGTTGCGTCATAACCAGCCGGAATTGCATTTGCCGGCTCGTGCACGTGAAGTGTTTGATGTGACCGGAGCGGGAGACACAGTCATAGCGACTATTGCAGCCAGTCTTTCAGCCGGTGTGGATTTACCCCATTCAGTAGCATTGGCTAATCTCGCGGCGGGGATTGTGGTGGGTAAACAAGGTACGGCTGTTGTCAGTATTCCGGAGTTACGCAGGGCAATTATCTCTGAACAAGGCGTTGAGCGTGGGGTGGTGAGTGAAGACCAATTGCTCATGGCTCTTGAAGATGCGCGAGCATCAGGTGAAAAAATTGTTTTCACCAATGGTTGCTTTGACATTATTCACGCCGGTCATGTGGGTTATCTGGATGACGCCCGCAAGCAAGGAGACAGATTGATTGTGGCTGTTAACAGTGATGCATCAATTCGACGGCTTAAGGGCGAAGGCCGTCCCATCAACACACTCGACAGACGCATGACCGTTATTGCGGGGCTGGGAGCTGTGGATTGGGTGGTGTCTTTTGATGAAGATACCCCTGAACGTTTGCTTCGTCGTTTAAAGCCGGATGTATTGGTAAAAGGCGGTGATTATCGTGAGGATCAGGTTGTGGGGGCAGACCTGGTCAAGTCTTATGGCGGACAGGTGAAAGTGCTTTCGTTTTTTGATAACTGTTCGACCACTTCTATTGTGAATCGTATTCGGCAGAAGTGATTTTACCCTCACCCTAGCCCTCTCCCTCAGGGAGAGGGCTAGGGTGAGGGTGCTTTTACGCCGCCAATTCCAATATCTCTCGCGAAGCCTCAGGTGTAATCGCACCATGTTCACCCAGTGCCAACAAATTATGTTTCTTCAACATATCCACCAATTTTGGAATTGAATCTTTGTTAACACCGTAACCACTCAGTGTCGTAGGCGTTCCCATTTGTTCAAAGAATTTTTTAGTCGCAGTAATTGCGCCATCGATCACTGCATCATCATTGGCATCTTGTAGGTTCCACACGCGACGGCCGTATTGAATTAATTTTTCACGTTTTTTGTCGCGTTGATGTTGCATCACAGCGGGTAAAACAATTGCCAGAGTTTGTGCGTGATCCAATCCATGCATGGCGGTAATTTCATGGCCAATCATATGCGTCGCCCAATCTTGCGGAACACCCACACCAATTAATCCATTGAGTGCCATAGTCGCAGCCCACATTAAATTTGAACGGACTTCATAATTGGTAGGATCTTTCAACGCTTTCGGGCCTTCTTCAATCAAGGTCATCAACAAACCTTCTGCGAAACGATCCTGTACTTTTGCGTTGACGGGATAAGTCAGGTATTGCTCCATAATATGAACAAAGGCATCAACTGCACCGTTGGCAATTTGACGTGGAGGTAAACTATAAGTTGTGGTTGGATCGAGAATAGCAAATTGCGGATATACCAATGGGCTACCAAAGGACAATTTTTCTTGTGTCGCTGCTTTGGTGACAACCGAATTGCCATTACTTTCCGTACCGGTTGCAGGCAAAGTTAAAATACAGCCTATGGGCAAAGCGGAAAAGAAAGGTTTGTTTTTTGCCATAATGTCCCAGGGCTCTCCATCGAAATTAATTGCTGCTGCAATTAACTTGGTTCCATCAATGACGCTGCCACCACCGACAGCTAACAGAAAATCGATTTTTTCTTGTTTGACTAACTCCACTGCTTTCATCAAGGTTTCATAGTGTGGATTAGGTTCTATACTGCCAAATTCAAACCAGGTTCTACCTTCAAGTGCGTTGACGACTTGATCGTAGACACCATTTTTTTTGATAGAGCCACCACCGTAAGTGAGTAATATTCTGACGTTGGCCGGTAATAAATGGGTGAGTTCTTTTATCTGACCTTCGCCAAAAATAATTTTGGTAGGATTGGAAAAAGTAAAGTTATTCATGATTAATCTCCTGCCGATTTTTGGAAAGTCTGTCTATTATTGGAAAGCCTCGCAATATTTTTTACATCAAATAAATTGCACCGTCTTTAATATAAAATGGCAGTGCTTTCAGTTTGTCGCCTGCGCATGGACCGGCGATACAATTGCCGCTATCAATTAAAAACAAGGCCCCATGCGTTGAACATTGAATTAAATTTTTGTCACTGTCCAGAAACTGATCTTCCTGCCACTCAAGGTTCACACCGAGGTGAGGGCACAAATTCTTGTAGACATAAATTTGTGCGTCATGCTTTACCACAAATAAATCCAGATTGTTCACAGTAAAGCCTTTGCTGCCTGGATCTTCCAATTCATCAATCCGACACAAAAAATCATTCATAGTCATAAATCTCGGGAGCGGCTAAAGTCAGTTTGCGTTGAACCAGTTTTCCTTGACGCATAATGCTGATCGTAACTTTGTCGCCGGGTTTGTATTTTTCGAGCGCTCCTAATAGTTGGTCATCATTGATAGTGGGGGTGTCATCTATAGCGACTATGACGTCTCCCAAACTGATTTGCCCCCAGGCATTTCGTTTGGCGCCCTGAAGTCCTGCCTGGGCAGCAGGTGAGTCTGGATTCACCCGCAAAATCGGCACACCTTCCACACCCAGTTGCTGCGCCCAATGATCCGGTGCCGAAGCGATGCCCAAAACCGGACGCACAATTCTGCCGTGAGTAATTAATTCAGGAACCACTTCTTTTACTGTGTTAACCGGAATGGCAAAACCAATTCCTGCACTGGCACCACTGGGGCTATAGATCATGGTGTTCACACCAATCAATTGGCCTTGTGAATTTAATAATGGGCCACCGGAATTCCCGGGATTAATGGCCGCATCAGTTTGAATCACATTGGTAATTTTTCGTTGTGTTGGCGATTCAATTTCACGTCCCAATGCACTGACAACGCCGGTTGTTAAGGTGGCATCCAAACCGAAAGGGTTGCCAATCGCCAGTACTTTTCGTCCGACAGTCAAAGCTGCAGAATCACCTAAAGGCAAAGGGGCCAACTTTTCTTTGGGAGCTTTGATTTTTAATACCGCCAAATCGCGTTCCGGTGCCAGACCAATAACTTCAGCAGGCCAATTGGTTTGATCCTGCAGGGTAATTACCACTTCCTGGGCGCCTTCAATCACATGAAAGTTGGTGACTATGTAACCTTCTTTATTCCAGACAAATCCAGTGCCGGAACCGCGTGGAATAGTCACCAAATCAAAAGAATAGGGATTGCGAGCGAGCTGTTTGTTGGTAACAAATACAACACTGGGGCGTGAAGAATCAAACACCTGAATGGAGTTGCGCTCATCATCTGTCGCAAAACCCGAAACCTCTGCATGGGTTGCAGCAGGCAATATGGATAACAAACCCAGAGACAGTAAACGCAAAAATCGGTTAGAAGCCAACATAGATATCACCTGCATCGCAATGAAGATGCGATCTATATTGGTATCACTATGGATAATTCAACTCCGGATTATTTTTTAAGGGCAAGAAGTTGATTGTTAAGCTGGTTGATTTTGGCTGCCATTTCTTCAATCAAGCCAACAGAGAGTTGGGGTTGTTCATAAATCAGGCGAATAAAATCTTCTTTGCCTACGGTCATCACAGTGCAATTGCTGCTGGCTACGACTGAGGCTATTCGAGGTTGTCGGGTGAACACAGCCAATGCCCCAAAAATTTCATTCTGATGTATTTCCCCCACCTTGATTCCATCGCAAACAGCATCGGCACTGCCTTCAATCAGGGTGTAAACAAGATCAGCCTCATCGCCCTGATTGATAATGGTTTCGCCCTTGGCAAAATCCAGAAAACCACGCAAAGGCGTGAAATCATTTTCAGTTAAGGAATCGTTCATGGCACTCTCGTCGGTACAGGTTACCGATAAGTGTAGTTGTGTTTTTACAAAAACAGACCACGTCGGACTGAAAAGTCCGGTAAATTTTAAAACTGTGAAGTCTATGCCGATGCTTGACGCTGCATCGCAGTTGATTTTCCTTCAGCTTCCAGAACCAATTGGGTTTTGATGTCTTGTGACAGATCGTTCCAATGAACATTCATTAACGCCCCTTGCAAAGCGTAAAGCATGACTTTGGAAACATTGATATCACGGGATCGGATGCGGAGATAAGCTTCTACCGCGCCAACCCTTTGTAAATCCGAGAAAGTATTGATACCAATCGCGTGTAGAATGTTAACTGAAGCCATTCCTAAATTTTTAAGTTGCAACAACTCATGATTGCTAGTCGGCATGACAAAAAGCTCCAACAGTTTGTTATCGTTATTAACGGTTGTGTTTGAAATATTCCGTTTACAGCATAGCTCATATTACAGACTTGAATTTTTGGTGCAATTGGTTTCTCGACTTGCCCCCTGTTTTTTGTTCTGATGAATACCCAACGTAACAATTTTTGTCGTCAACGAATACGCAATGTAACACTGGCGCATGAATCTTTAGTGGAAATGCGATGAATAAACAGCTATTACTCGGGCTGGATGATGGTGCAGTTATCTATGCAGATTATTTTAAATCTTTATTGCATCCTGACGTGATCCTGCCTTTACAGGATTTATCCATAGATGCCACCAAGGCAGGTTTTGTATTGACTATCGCCAGCAGTTATCGAAATTTTGCGCGGCAATTGTCTATCTGGAATCAAAAAGCACTGGGCACCAGGCCTGTGCTCGATTCGTCGGGTAATGTAATCGATATGCAATTTTTATCAGATGCTGAAAAAATGTGGGCTATTTTACGCTGGTCTGCATTACCGGGTGCGTCGCGGCATCATTGGGGAACTGATATTGATGTGTACGATCGTTCAAAAATTGATGAGACCTATCGAGTAAAATTGACGGTTGATGAAACGGAATTATCGGGCCCTTTTGCGGAATTTCATTTGTGGTTGACTGACAAATTGATGGAGCCGGATTGTCCTTTTTTCAGGCCCTACGCAATTGATAAAGGAGGTGTCGCACCAGAGCCGTGGCATTTAAGTTACGCGCCACTGGCCAACCGCTATTCTGCTTTGCTTTCTGTGGAAATGTTACGTGAGCAGATAATTCAGGAGGATCTCTTATTGAAAGAGGCTGTATTGCAAAATCTTGATGAGATATTCGAACGCTTTGTCAAAACAGATTGGAAAAAATAACACCGGATTTTTTATGCATCTACCTGTTTCCAAAACCGCAATCAGATCCTGGATGTTGTTTGATTGGGCCGCACAGCCTTTTTTTACGGTGGTCATCACTTTTATTTTCGGACCCTATTTTGCCACTCGTATGATCGATGATCCGGTTGCAGGGCAAGCGGCCTGGAGTCAGGCAATTGCTATTGCGGGATTTATTATTGCAATACTGTCACCGGTATTGGGTTCAATTGCGGATGTCACCGGCAGTCGTAAAAAATGGATTGCCGTATTTGCATTGATAAAAATTGCGGCGTTATCAAGCCTTTGGTTCGCAGCGCCGGGTAGTCATCTTTTTTGGCCGATGTTAGCCGTAATTCTGGCAATGGTAGCCGCAGAATTCTCGATTGTATTTAACGATGCCATGATGCCGCGTTTGATTCCGGCTGATGATATAGGTCGTATTTCCAATCTCGCCTGGGGTTTGGGTTATGCCGGTGGCTTGATTGTATTATTCAGCGTGCTGTTATTTTTTTCTGCTATGCCCACAACAGGCAAAACATTATTGGGTATTACTCCCTTATTTGGATTTGATTCTGCCCAAGGTGAAGACGCGCGTATGACCGCGCCTTATGCAGCACTTTGGTATGCGATTTTTATTTTGCCCATGTTGTTGTTTACGCCGGATTTTTCTTCCGGAAAATCTTTGTTGTTTGCTGTCAAGCAAGGGTTACATGATTTATTGCAAACCTGTAAGCATTTGTGGCAGCGTAAAAAACTCTTGCGATTTTTTATTGCACGCATGATTTACCAAGACGGCGTGAATGGATTATTGGCATTGGGTGGTGTATTTGCCGCGGGGCTTTTTGGTTGGCAAACATTTGAAATAGGTGTTTATGGTATTTTGTTGTTAATAACAGCGATTCTGGGTTGTTACCTGGCAAGCCGATTGGAAAAAACATCGGATTCATCTTTTGTTGTTAATCTGTCGCTCGGTTGTTTAACGCTGGCAACCATCGGCATTATTTCGATTGCGCCAGACAATCTGTTTTTTGGTTTGATCAGTTTGTCGGTTGTCGATACGGGTGGTTTGTTTGCGACCACGGCAGAAAAAATTTATATCCTGTTTGGCTTGCTGGTTGGTTTGAGTTTTGGTCCGGTGCAAGCTTCATCACGCGCATTTTTAGCTGGATCAGTATCGGTAGAAGAAGCGGGTCGTTATTTTGGCTTTTATGCTTTGTCAGGTAGAGCCACTGCATTTTTAGCACCGGCAGCAGTCACATTTTGTACCAGTTATTTTGATTCCGCTCGTATAGGGATGATGGTATTGGTGGTGTTTTTGGTTGTAGGTTGGTGGTTGTTTTTTCAAATCAGGAAATCAGGTTAAGTATGCTAGTTATTTTTGATTGCGATGGTGTGTTGGTGGACAGTGAAAATCTGGACTCTGAAGTGTTGGTGGAATGTTTTGCGGAAGAAGGTATTGTTATAACGGAACATGAAATTGACTTGCGATTTCGTGGAAAATCCGTTCCTGATTGTGTGCAATTATCCAAAGAAATTTTATGTGGATTGCCAGCTTGGAAAAGTAAATCATCCGAAAACCAGCAAGTTGATACGGAAGCTTTCTGGAGAAAAAAACAATTGCGGTGCCTGGAAGTTTATCAGCAAAAGCTGCAGCCGATTCCAGGTGTCGCGGATGTAATAGCGATGCTTAAACAACAGCAGATTGCTGTTTGTGTCGCATCCAATGGCAAGCACGAAAAAATGGCCATCACATTGGCGAAAACCAATATGGCACAATATTTTGGTAAAAATGTTTTTAGTTTTGAGGAAGTCAAACAGGGAAAACCTGCGCCGGATTTATTTTTACATGCCGCAAAAACCATGGGAGTATCACCTGAAAATACACTGGTGATTGAAGATTCTTTATCCGGTATTCGCGCTGCTCTGGCAGCAGG